>CAZWPV010000434.1:0-2917 GCA_964635485.1 uncultured Anaerolineales bacterium | reverse complement strand
GAACGGGCGACGCAAGAACCTGGAACTGACTGACTTGGTTCCAGTCCATCTGCCCGTGGTGACGGAAGATGAAATCCAGCTGTTGATGAAACCACAACTGCGCAAGAAGCAGAAAGCTCGCCGCGCTTTCAACCGTGCCCGCTTCGCTCGTTGGTGTTTCGAAGCTTATGAACAAGGCGGCGTGCTGACATTGCTCGACCTGAGCATGTTGAGTGGCATGTCTGAACACTATGCCGGAGATCTGCTACGTGAGTATGAAGTAGAGCATGGTAAGATCGTGCCCACCCGAGGTACCGTCCACGATATTGGACCCAGCGTGACTCACAAAGCAGAAGTTGTTCGTCGTTGGCTACGAAACGAATCGCCAGCACAAATCGCTCGCGCTCTGGCACATTCGCAAGCAGCTGTTGATCGCTATATCGCTGACTTCCAGAAGGTGCGCCTTTTGGCTCAAAAGTTTCCGCTAGCTGACTTGCCTACGTTGACTGGTCTGTCGGCCAGCGTCGTCAAACAGTACGTTGCGTTGCTTCGCCAGTATGAGCCTGCACTGGTTCTATGCCCAGAGAGCAAGCAAACAACTATCTCTTCGGATGATATTTCTGTTCCAGCGCCTGCCGGAACGACAGCCAGGAGCGCAGGCCGTGTCAAGGGTGACCGAAGGGAAAGCGCAGCGGCCCTTGACACGGGCGAGCACCTGGCTACAGTGGAGCAGGTGCTGGAACAGGCGGCTTGTTAAAGTGCTATCGGTGGGTCATTAGGACTTATTTGTCATTTGCCTTCTATCGCGTTATAATCGCCGCATCATGAGTAAAATCGTGCGTTTCGAGGCATTGGCTGAACGGTTAGTAGAAGGAACCTTCGCCCGCCTTTTCGCCGGGCAGCTCAGCCCATTGGAGGTCGCCACGCACCTCACACGAGCTATGGAGGACGATCAAATCGTCTCGCCGGATGGCACCTCACAAGCCCCAACTCACTACTGGGTCTATCTACATCCCAACGATTGCGACGCATTGGCCATCGCCCAGCCAAAGCTGGAGGGAGAGCTGGCTCATCACGTAGCCGAGTTGGCGATCCAGGCCAGCCTGGAACTTCCAGTCGCCCCCGTCGTCCACGTCTTATCCGATCCGGCAATGGGTGCCCACCAGGTGCGCGTCGAGGCGCGCTGGCTTCCACAAGAAGCGCCGCCCCTGGAGAAAACCCGCGAGATACCCGCCGAATCCGACGAGGCAGAAACTGAGGTAGAGGCAAAGAATACCGTACCGCCAGGCCGTCCATTCCTAATCCTAGATGGCCGTCGCCACGTGAACCTTCTCCAGGCCACCGTGTCCATCGGGCGCGCCCTCGATAACGACGTCATCATCGAAGACCCGCGTGTCTCTCGCCACCACGCCCAACTCCGCCGGCGGTACGGTCGCTACGTCCTCTACGACCTGGGAAGTTCCAGCGGCACACAGATCAACGGATACCCCGTCGAAGAATGCGTGCTCCATGCCGGTGACGTCCTGTCCTTCGCTGGCGTGCAGGTCATCTACAGCGAAGACCCCCCCACCCCCATCCCGATACCAGGAGTAGAGGATACACCGGCGCTCCCCGCTCAGGAGACCGAGCCCGAGTGACGATGGACATCCTGCTGCTAGTCCTGCGCCTGCTGCTCGCCGCCCTGCTGTACGCTTTTCTGGCCACCGTGCTGGTGACGGTGTGGCGCGATCTACGGCAGGCGACGACCAGCCGCGAGACCGGCCGGCGAAGCGGTCAACTGGTCATCCTCCAGACCAAAGACGAGACACTCGATACCGGCACCTCGTTCCCCCTGCAACTCATCACCTCCATAGGCCGCGCGCCGGGCAACACCATCACCATCTCCGACACCTACGCCTCTTCCCAACACGCTCTGCTCGCCCGGCGGGAGGGCCAGTGGTGGCTGGAGGATCAGGGCAGCCGCAATGGAACGCTCTTGAACGATACACGCATCACCGGCCCTACCGTCGTGAGCGCCGGCGACGTGATAGGTATCGGTCGCACACAACTGAAACTGGAGTTGGACTGATGGACCTGGGGCTAAATGACAAAGTGGCGCTGGTCACCGCTGCCAGCAAAGGGCTGGGCAAAGCCGTCGCGTCATGTCTGGCTCGGGAAGGCGCTCACGTCGCCATCTGTGCCCGTGGCGAGGAACAGCTCACCTCAACCACCGCCGAGATCGAGGCGCAGACGGGCCGGCAGGTGCTGCCGATTCAGACCGACGTCTCCGATCCAAAGGCAGCAGACACCCTGGTCAAAGCCACCGTCGAACGCTTCGGGCGACTCGACATCCTCGTCACTAACGCCGGGGGGCCGCCACCGGGCCAGTTCCTCGACCTCACCCCCGAAGACTGGGAGACCGCTGTGCGGCTGACACTGATGAGCGCGGTGCGCTTGCTCTACACCGCCGTGCCGGTGATGAAGGAACAAGGCACAGGTTCTATCCTGGCCATCACCTCGGTCACCGTCAAACAGCCCCTGCCCAACCTCGTGCTCTCCAACAGCCTGAGGCTGAGCATCATCGGCCTCATCAAAACCCTGGCCGACGAGCTGGCTCCCTTCGGCATCCGCGTCAACGGCATCTGCCCCGGCTGGACGCGCACCGACCGCGTGGATCAGCTCCTGCGCGACCGCGCCATGCGCAAGCTGACGACGGCAGAGGAAGAAGCCGCCCAGATCGCCATCGACATCCCGATGGGACGGATGGGCACGCCGGAGGAGTTCGCCCGGGCTGCCGCGTTCCTCGTCTCGCCCGCCGCCTCCTACATCACCGGCGTCAGCCTGCTCGTGGATGGGGGAATGTACCGGGGAGTGATGTGAGGGACAGTGTGCGTCTCGAACGGAACGACTGGCCCTGGCTAGCAAGCCTGCTGGTCATCGGTTGCCTGACCCTCGGCAT
>CAZWPV010000433.1:0-2920 GCA_964635485.1 uncultured Anaerolineales bacterium | reverse complement strand
GATGAACTCTGGATACTCACGAATGCGCACGGTAGAAGACAGCAACTGCACCCAAAAGTAAACGGAACACATAGCACAAAATACGCAATATGTAACACATCTAAGGAGAACCCTATGATCGTTGTCAAGGCTGGCGGTGGCGAGGGGCTCGATATGGAGACCGTGGTCGCCGACGTGGCAGAAATCGTCAAGCAGGGCGAGCAGGTCGTGCTGGTGCACGGCGGCTCCCACGAGACGAACGTCATCTCGGAAAAGCTGGGCCACCCACCCCGCTTCGTCACCTCGGTCTCGGGCCACTCCAGCCGCTACACCGACCGCGAGACACTGGAGATATTCGCCATGGTCGTGGCGGGCAAGATCAACAAGCTGCTGGTGGAGCAGTTGCAGCAGTTGGGCGTGGACGCCGTGGGCCTTTCGGGGCTGGACGGGCGTCTGCTGGAGGGAAAGCGAAAGGATTCGCTGCGCATCGTGGAGAACGGCAAGCGCAAGATCCTGCGCGGCGAGTACAGCGGGATGATCGAGAAGGTCAATGCCGACTTGCTGCACACGCTGCTGGACGCGGGCTACACACCGGTCGTGGCCCCGCTGGCCATCAGCTATGCCAGCGAAGGGCTGAACGTGGACGGCGACCGTGTCGCCGCGGCCATCGGCAGCGCATTGAAAGCGGACAAGGTCATCATCCTGACCAACGTGCCGGGCCTGCTGCGCGACTTGGAGGACGAGGAGTCGCTCATCAAGCAGATCCCGGCGGCGCAGGCCGAGTCTTATCTTGATCACTACGCGAAGGGCCGCATGAAGCGCAAGATCCTGGGGGCCGTCGAAGCGCTGCAAGATGGCGTGGGCCAGGTCATCATCGCCGATGGACGGGCGGAAAAGCCGGTGCAGCGGGCGCTTGCCGGCGAAGGGACGGTGATCAGTTGATGAAAAAGCTGGCCATTTGCATGGGCTTGTCGCTCCTCCTCATAGGATTGGTTGGGTGTGCAGCCGTCGAATCGCCGCCCAGCGAGGGCGCATCGACGAGCGGTTCCCTGCAAGAGGAAGAGGCCGGATCGACCGCGCCGTTCACCATTCAGGTCGAGCAGGCAGACGACCCGGTGGGCATCGATTTTCGGGGCGTCGTCAGCGGCACCGTGCGCGTGCAACTGACAGACGCAACAGCGGAGATCATCTGGCAGGAGAAAATCGCCTCACCCGGCTCGTTTGCCATAAACACCGTCGTCAACCCACCCACGGCCGGCGAGTATCAGCTAGGTCTGGCCTGGGACGGGCCGATGCAGCTACAATACGAACTCCAATGGAAGCGGGGCGAGATCGAGGTTCCCACCATCCCGCCGCTGGCGCTGATGAGCGGGATCGGGATGGCGCTCGTCGCGGCGGGTTTCGTCATCTACCTGCTCGTGACGCGCCAGATGGACTGGAAGTACCTGGGACTGGGTGCGCCTGCCTGGATCGTCACCGTCCTGCTCAAGTTCACCTGGGCGGCCGCCGCCAACGCAATCGTTTACGACAGCCTGATCGAGGCCCTGCCCGAAGCGGCCGCCATGCCGATCTTTTATCTCTACGTCGGCGTGCTCACCGGCGTCTTTGAAGTCGCCGTCGTCTGGCTGGCGCTGCGTTACACGCGCCTGGGCCAAGGATCGACCTGGAAGAACGCGCTGTCTTTCGGTGTTGGCTTTGGTGCCGTGGAGGCATTGCTGCTGGGCATCTCCTCCGCCGCCAGCGTCATCGTAGCAATGACCACGCCCGATGTGTTTCCACTGGGGGCGCTGGAACAGCTCGCGCAAGCAGGCAATCCTCTCTACGGCCTGGCCCCCATCGTGGAACGCTTCTTCACCGTCCCGGTTCACATCTTTTCCAACGCATTGATCTTTTACGCCGTCGCCCAAAAACGGATGCGCTGGTTCTGGCTGGCCTTTGCCTATAAAACGCTACTCGATACAGCGGCCGCCTTTGGTCAAGTGGGAGGAATAGACACACTGGCAACACTGTGGATGCTGGAAGCTTTTGTGATCGTCTGTGGAGCAATCGGGTGGCTGGGAACGCGGTGGATTCAGAAGCGCTACCCGGAAGCAAGTCAATAGGAGACAGGAACGTTATGCTTAGTCCAGAGGAAATCAAGGCGATAGAAAACAGCCACGAGAGCGGCGTCTATGGCAAGATCGACATCGTCCTCGTGCGCGGGAAAGGCGCGCACCTGTGGGACGCCGACGGCAAGATGTACATCGACTGCATGAGCGGGCACGGGGTGGCCAACGTCGGCCACGCCAACCCCGCCGTGGCACAGGCCATCGCCGAGCAAGCGCCGCGATTGATCACCTGCCACAGCGCGCTCTACAACGAGCAGCGCGCCCTGCTGATGCAAAAGCTGGCCGAGATCGCCCCACCCGGCCTGGATCGCTTCTTCTTCTGCAACTCGGGAGCCGAGGCGGTGGAGGGAGCGCTCAAGTTCGCCCGGCTGGCCACAGGCCGGACCAAGATCATCGCCACGATGCGCGGCTTCCACGGGCGCACCTTTGGCGCGCTTTCGGCCACCTGGAACAAGGAGTATCGCCAGCCGTTCGAGCCGCTGGTGCCCGATTTTGAGTTCGTGCCCTACAACAAGCTCGAACGGATGGAACGGGCTGTGGACGACGAGACCGCCGCCGTCATCATCGAGGTAGTGCAGGGCGAGGGCGGCGTCAATCCCGGCGACGGCGACTACCTGCGCAGCGTGCAGGCGCTATGCCAGGAGCGGGGCGCGCTCCTCATCGTCGACGAGGTGCAGACCGGCTTCGGGCGCACGGGAAAGATGTTCGCCTGCGAGCACTACGACCTGCGGCCCGACATGATGACGGTGGCCAAATCCATCGCCGGGGGCCTGCCGATGGGCGCGATCCTCATCGGGCCACGCGCGGGCGAGATCCCGCCCAGGGTGCACAAC
>CAZWPV010000432.1:0-2931 GCA_964635485.1 uncultured Anaerolineales bacterium | reverse complement strand
GCCAGAATGGGCATATTATTTCGACTATGACGGCTTACCCCACACGTAACTCGATCTTCTCGCCCTACCCTCTCAACATACGATCTTTTGAAATACTTTTGCCTCACTCGATTTTCTGAAGTACTTTTTGCCTCAAACCCAAAAAGCGAGTACAATAGTTGACATCCAACTGCGCTCGACCCAGGTTATTCGTCGTCTACCCGCAGTTTCTCGACGCATCCGAATGAAAAGAGGAAAGTTCGATATGAAAAAAACAGACCTAACTATCAACGATCAGGACTATTTCGAGATGCCCGGCTTGAACGTGTTTGTTTATCACAACACTTTCTCTGAGGGCCATCAAGGAGGTGTCGAGATCATCCAGCATGGAGAGCGGGTAGCAACGAATGGCGAGTTACGTCTGAGTCCTACGCCAGGACAGTGGCAGCCCGTTCCCGAAATTGGCGAGGGCTTTCAAAAAAGGGGGTGCAGCCCCAAAACCATTGCGCTCCAAAGCCGAAACGTGGACAGGGAGACCAACACCATCAGCATGCCGTGTCGGTATCCCGATAAAAGCCGGGAGCGAAAAGGGTTCAATCCTATCATTTATCCCGATCTGCAAATCGAATACACGGTTCGGGTTCAGGCAAAAGGCCAAGCGTTTACCATCACAGTAGATTTGGAAGAGCCGCTGCCCAAAGACTGGGTTGGCCGGGTTGGCTATAGCATAGAACTTTTTCCTGGTGATTTGTACGGCAAAACCTACTATATGGATGAACAACCGGGCATATTCCCGCGCCAAGCCAATGGCCCGACGCGCTTGAACCCCGAAGGCGAAGCTGAGGCAGTGCCCCTGGCTAAAGGTCATACGCTGGTGGTTGCTCCAGAAACCGATCGATTCCGAATGACCGTTGAAAGCCAAGGTAGTCCACTCCAGTTGCTGGATGGCAGCCTGAAGCATAATAACGGCTGGTTTGTGGTACATTCTCTCATTCCGGCAGGAGCCACGAAAAATGCCATCCAATGGAAAATCACGCCCCACGTGCTCCCCAACTGGAAATATGAACCGGTGATCCATATCTCTCAAGTAGGCTATCATCCCAAGCAAAAAAAAGTGGCTTTTATTGAACTGGACAAGCAGGAGACAGCTCTTCAGAAAGCAATGCTCCAGAAAGTGAGACCATCGGGCGAATACCAAACGGCGATGGAGAAGCAACCTGAATTATGGGGCCAATTCTTGCGCTACAAATATGCCACGTTCGATTTTTCCGAGATCGACGAACCGGGCATTTATGTGGTGAAATATGGCGACTTACTCAGCAATCCATTTCAAATTGACCGGAATGTGTACAAGCGTCACGTCTGGCAGCCAACGTTGGAATACTTCCTGCCGATGCAAATGTGCCACATGCGGGTCAACCAAAAATACCGGGTCTGGCATGGTCTCTGTCACATGGATGACGCCTTGATGGCGCCCAGGAATATCAATCATTTTGATGGATATGACAATACAAAAAAACCAGCCACCACCTCCTCACCGTTCAAACCGCTCGAACATGTCCCCAGTCTAGACGCTGGTGGCTGGCATGATGCCGGCGACGATGATATCCGTACCGACACGCAGATCAATACCATCATAACACTGGCACACACGTATGAAGAATTCAACATCCAGTATGATGAAACTTATATAGACCAGGAGCATCATCATGTGGAAATTCACCATCCCGACGGCAAACCCGACATTCTCCAGCAGATTGAACACGGCGTGATCTGGATTCTCAACTTCTATCGCGAGCTTGGCAGCCTTGGCCTGGGGGTCATTGTACCTACCTTGCGGCAATATGTGCATTTGGGCGACCCCTCTACTCAGACCGACAACAAAATCGTTGATGAAGCCGTTGCCCAATCGCGCGCCGCTCACATTGACGGACTCTGGTACAAAAAAGTGGCAAATCGCTATTCCAGGGTGTTTGACCCTGAAGGGAACCTGCACGAGATCGAGGAGGTTATTCCAGAATTGGATGACCGGCTGGTCTTTACGCAAACCAATCCAGCCCAGCAATTGTTCGTGGCGGCCGGGTTGGCGCAGGCGGCCAGAGTGCTCAAGGGCTACAACGATACGCTGGCGAATGAGTGCCTACAGGTGGCAGAAACCCTTTGGGCAGCCCATAAACATATCACTGACAAAGAAGTGGTCGCCGTTTATGCCTACGGACATCGCGGCGGTATCGAAGGTCTAAAGATCCATGTGCTGGCTGAACTAGTACTCACCACAGAGAAGGATGACTATAAAGGGGAACTCTGTCGCATGGGAACGGCGGTCGAGGAGCACTTTTTCAGTTCGGGTTGGATACTGGGCCGCGTGCTGCCGCTGCTCGACTGCCCCGATTTCCTGCAAAAAGTTAACGCAGCCGCCCAGGCCTTCAAGCTCCAGTTAGAACAACACAGACTTGAAAACCCATTCGGCTGCCCTCTAGCCCATACGGAAATTGTGGGGCTGGTGCAGTATTTCCTCCACAAAGGCTGGCCCGACATATTTACCGCTGACCCCTTATTTGCCGTGATGAACTTTCTCTTGGGTTGCCGCCCGGGCAAAACGACCAATAGCTTGGTGTCTGGAGTAGGAGGTAACTCCCCAGTGGTTGCGTATGGGTTTAATCGTGCCGACTGGAGCTACATTCCCGGCGGAACCTTCTGGAATGCCGTGAACTTGGTGCGTCCCGACTTGCCGGAAGATAAAGTCTGGCCTTTTTTGTGGCAAGAACGAGAGTACATCACCGACGCAGCTTGTATGTTCATGTTCATGGTGATCGCTGCAGACAAGCTCTTGGAGGAACAAGTACAATAGCTGACTGACTGCACTCAACCCAAGTTATTCGCTGCCTTTGACGATGCAACAGCTATCTTGATCCTACGCATCCTGTTTAATACCATCCGAAGTCCGGATCG
>CAZWPV010000431.1:0-2950 GCA_964635485.1 uncultured Anaerolineales bacterium | reverse complement strand
TCTCTACGTGCAGGACGCCGTACACGCGTACATGACGCTGGCCGAGCACCTGGATGAGGACGAGGTGCGGGGGCAGGCGTTTAATTTTGGGATGGACAAGCCGACGTCCGTCTTGGAGATGGTGCGGGCCATTATCGCCGTCTCCGATCATCCCGACCTGGAGCCGGAGGTGTTGAGCGACGCGCCGAACGAGATTCCGGCGCAGTATATGGACAGCAGCAAAGCCCAGCGGTTGTTGGGCTGGTCTCCCCGCTATCCTCTTGAGGAGGGGTTGCGGGAGACGTTTGATTGGTATCGGGAGTTTCTGGGGCGGTAGATCGGTAATATCACTTGGACTGGACAGGGCAGAGCATACTTGTCGTCGGCGCTACGGGCTTTATCGGCCAGCGCCTCGTGCGGCGGTTGGTGGAGGCCGGGGCGCAGGTCTGGGCCGGAGCGGCCCCCGACGAGCCGCCTGAACGCGTCGCCGCACTGCCTTCACAGGTTGAACGCAGCATCTTTGACTTGCGTGACGCAGGGGCGGTGGAGGCCGCGGTGGCCGAGGCCGCGCCGCGGATCGTCTTTCATTTGGCCGCTGTCGGCGTCACGAACCCCGAGATCGATCCCAGCCTGGCGCTGGCGGTGAACGTCGGCGGTGTGATTTACCTGTTGGAGGTGCTAAAGGGGCGGGACGTTCGGCGTGTGGTGCTCGTCGGCACCTGCTACGAGTATGGGGCACGGGAGGCCGTCGAAGGACTAGATCCCTTCAACGCCTACGCCGCCTCCAAGGTGGCCGCCTGGGCCTTTGGGCGCATGTATTGGCGGGCGTATGGTTTGCCCGTCGTCACCGTGCGCCCCTTCCAGGTCTACGGGCCGGGGCAGCCGGGCCGGACGTTGATCCCGGCAGCTATCGACGCGGCGTTGGGGGGGCAGGATTTCCCGATGACGCCGGGCGGGCAGGCGCGGGATTTCGTCTTTGTGGATGACGTCGTTTCCGGGATGCTGGCCGCGGCCGAAGCGCCCGGAATCGAAGGGGAAAGCCTCGACCTGGGAACGGGACAGGCCTACGCGATCCGCGACGTGATCGCCCGCATCTGGGAGAGCACAGGGGCGCAGGGGCGGATTCAGCTCGGCGCTCTGCCGTATCGCCCCGGCGAGGTGATGCACAGCGTCGCCGACGCCGACCGCACGGCCCGGCTGACCGGCTGGCAGGCAGCGACGACGCTGGAAGAGGGCTTGCGGCGAACCATCCAAAGCTACGCAGAGCGGAGTTGATGTCCAAAGACGTACGAGGCCCAACATCGGACGATCAAGACCTACGGCGCCGGATTCTCAAGCTGGTGGCCGAGTACTACCGGCAGGCCCACGCGGTTCGTCCCTTTACACCCGGCGAGACGCGCGTGCATTACGCCAGCCGGGTCTACGACGCGCGGGAGTTGATGGCCGCCGTCGATGCCTGTCTCGACTTTTGGCTCAGCGCCGGGCCCAACGCAGCGGCGTTCGAGCGCCGTTTGGCGGAGACCGTCGGCGTGCGCCACGCCCTGCTGGTCAACTCCGGTTCCTCGGCCAACCTGGTCGCCGTCAGCGCCCTCCGCTCGCGCCGCCTGGAGCGCCCGCTGGAGCCGGGCGACGAGGTGATCACGCCGGCTGCGGCCTTTCCCACCACAGTGGCACCCATTGTCCAGAGCGGCCTAGTGCCGGTTTTTGTCGATTGCCAGCTGGGGACGTACAACCTCGACCCCGAGCAACTGGAGCCGGCGCTAGCGGAGCGCACGCGGGCGCTGTTCTTTGCCCACACGCTAGGCAACCCGGTCGATATGGAACGGGTGATGGCGTTCGCCCGCGCCCACGATCTATACGTCATCGAGGACGCCTGCGACGCGCTGGGCAGCGCCTACGACGGCCAGATGGTCGGCTCCTTCGGCGATTTGGCCACGCTCAGCTTCTACCCTGCCCATCACATCACCAGTTTGGATTTTGATGAGCCGATTATGGTGATGAGTCCATCTGGCACAATCAAGATTCTAAAGATAGGGGACTTTGTCGAGAACTGTTCCCCTTTCGGATGGAAGTGCATCGCTTTCGACAGGCAAGGCTGCCTTGATTTCAGAGACATAACTGGGGTGGTGAAGCATCCGGTACAGGAGAAACTATATCGTGTTACCGCACGGACTGGTAGACAAGCTGTGGTCTCTGCGTCGCACAGTCTCTTTACGGTGAGGGATGGGGAAATACAGGCTGTGAAGGTTTCCGACCTCGCTCTTGGAGACTATATTCTAGTGCCAAATTCGCTGCCAAACGTGGAAACCACCAGGGAGGTAGCCTATACGACCTACAAAAGAGGGTCTTGGGAGCCGGTACAGACCTCTGTGCCTTTGTCTTGCGAATTGAGCGAGGTGTTGGGATATTTTGTCGCAGAAGGCTCATTTAACAAAACGGACAGGGGGTACTATGTCAAGTACACTTTTTCTGCAAATGAAGCCGATGTTGCCGAGAGGGTAAAGGACTTGTTAAAGTCCCTGTTGAATGTTCGAGCGTTTATCTATAGACGCCCTAATGGCTCGACCATTGATGTTGTTGCCAGCTCCAAGGCTCTCTATCAGTTTCTCGAAATTCATTGTGGAATGGGGGCGAAAAGCAAAAGAGTACCGGACTTTATTTTCACGGCCCCAAGTGAGATGAAGTGGGCTTTCCTCAAGGCTTACTTCATCGGTGATGGATGTGAGCACGAGACAAAGGGAAAACACAAAGGCTTTTCCTATGACTTTGTTACGGTAAGCAAAGGTTTGGCGCTTGGTGTTCATTACTTACTACTTCAACTAGGGGTCAACTCTCGATTCTCCGTCAAGAGTAGAGCCTCTGTAAGGGACTTTGGTAAATATCAATCCAAAACACGCTTATCCTACGCTGTTTGTTATAGCAAGAAAAGCATCGTTTCTGCTGGAGGATTTAGAGGGGGGAGAGGTACGGG
>CAZWPV010000430.1:0-2952 GCA_964635485.1 uncultured Anaerolineales bacterium | reverse complement strand
TCCGCCTCGGTTCCGGAGCCGGTAAAGACAATCTCCGAAGGTCGGCATTTTAACACGTCGGCAACCGTCTGCCGAGCCTGCTCTAATGCGCTGGCAGCCTCTTGACCGAAAGAGTGGGCCGACTCGCTGTTGCCAAAGACCTCACTCAAATAGAGGGACATGGCCTCCGCTACACGAGGGTCAACAGGGGTGGTCGCGGAATGATCCAGATAAATCCGACGTCTTGTTGTCTCCATACTGTCCTCTGCCGCCGATTGTATCATCTCAATAATCCGGGGGGCGGGGGTGTGAGGGCGGCTGCGCCGCCCTCACACCCCCATCTTCCCCTGCTTATCGAGAAGATAATGCGGACGTATTGTAGCACTTGGCGAGATGACCGTCAAATGACGGCACAGGCTCAGCGCCAACCACAGCAATGAAAGTTGCTTAGCATCCCAAATCGTGCTATACTGAGCACGCTCTACGCGAGCATCGCTGCGCGGTGGTAATTTCTCTGCATTCTGGTATACTAGCACAATCAAAAGGCCATGTCGTGAACAGCGAAGCAGAGCAATCGGATTGGGTAAATAAGCTGGCTGGACGCATCGAACAGAGAGGCGCTTCGTCATTAGCACTGCTGCTTATCGAGATCGCCCGCCCATTTGGCTTTCTGGGCAGCCAGATGCTTCTCATGGCCCAGCCGCTGTTGACCGGCATCGTGGCCGACGCGACGGTAGAGCAAACAACACTACTCCTGGATAACCCCGAACTACTGAAGCGGTTAAGTGAAACCTTGAAAGGAGCGGAGGTAGAATGAAGCTTCTGGGCAAAAGCTCGCGTGTCAAGATACGCCCGCTTACCTCCTTCCAGGATCTACGGGACGAGACAGGGCGCGCTGCCGAAAGCGGTGGGACGATCCACATCGCTATCGGCAACGGCGGGCTGATCGGGGAGGATGCAGTCACCTCCCTGGCCGCGCTCGAGGTCGTGGAAGAACTGGCAGACACCGCCGTTCTATACAATGCCCCCCCCATCATCACCGTGGGCGACCCCACACTGCTCCCCATGGCCCAAGATATTTTGCGCCGGGCGTACGAACGCCACGGCCTCGCAAAGCGATATGATCCCGACCAGGTGCGTTTCGTCGCGCCTTCACCGGTGGCATACGCGGCAGGAACCGCCAGTATAGTTACGACCGAGCCTGTGATGAGCAACGTGATGATAGGCGCTTTCGGGTCTGAGGTTTCGCTGATAGCCGACGCAGGCACGCGGCGCGACCTACCGCAGTTGGCCGCCGCCGCCGCCCCCGACGCCATAGGCACGCTGTACCCCGTCACCGACCGCCTGGCGGTGGGAGAGGAGCTATACGCCGCTGGTGCCCAGATGACCGAGAAAAGACGCTACACCATCAGCTTGCAAGCCCAAGACATCCTGCGCTTGCTCCTGGCAGGGTTCATCGCGATGACGGCAGCACTTTCACTGTTAGCCAGTTTGCTTCAATAAGTCATAGATAGCTCAGGATATGTAAATGCGTCACCTAGTCAGACAGTGGATTCCCTTCCTGATCGCCATAATCATAACTCTGATCGTGCTGCTTGGGTATATATTCCCAGACGTTCTCGCGTTCAACTACCGTGGTCAGCGGACGCCATTACAGCACATCCTAGTTGAGTGGGCAGTGATCGTGGGGAGCTTTGCGCTCATTCTGGGGCTGTGGAACATCGGACGTGTACACATCAAAAAGCTCCGCAATCGGCAGAGTGCAATCCATAGCTTGGGGTTCTTGCTCGCTGCACTGACGACCTGTCTTCTGTGGGTGGCGACTATCTTTTCCCCCGCCCCGTCAATTTCGGAGATGGCAAACGGGGCCTTACAAGGGATATTCAATTACATCATCAGCCCAATTGGAGCGTCGCTGGCCGCGCTGGTGATTTTTGCGCTAGCCCTGGCAGCCTTTCGGCTGCTTCGCACGCGGCGTAGCTGGTGGATGATCGTATTCATACCTGTTGTAGCAATCGTGCTGTTGACCAGCGTCCCCATCGCAGGTCTAGAATCAGGGCCATTCTCCGATGTCCGTCACTTGATCCGTCACTGGACCATCAACATTCTTGGGATGGCGGGGATGCGCGGCCTGCTATTGGGCGTCGTATTGGGAACGGCAATCACGGCACTACGGTTTCTCTGGCCCCGCAGTGAGTCCTAAACGGTGTTATAATGCTCTACTGTCCAAAGTGCGGCACAGCAAATCGAAGAGGCAGTCGTTTCTGCAACGAATGCGGTGAAATGTTGCCGATGCACACGGGATTGCGCTGTCCGATGTGCGGCGCGATGAATCCCGTCCAAAATGCCTACTGTGACCAGTGCAACGCCCGCATCGTTCCAATGACTGCCCCCTCTGAAGAGGAATCGGAGGGAGGACAACCCGCGATCAGGGGGGTTTCGCTGCCCACCATCTCCTTCGATGAGAAACCATTAGCCGCTGAGCATGTGGAAGCTGAACCGCCGGCAGGTGCAGTCGAGGCGGAAGAGGTAAACGGTTGGCTGGCACAACTCCGGGATTCCGCAGGTGAAGACGAGATGGAAACCCCGTCAACCGGAGAGGAGGAAGAGGCCGAAGACTGGCTAACCCAACTCCGGGATTCGTCAGCAGAGCCAGCGGAGGAGCCAGCGGAGGAACCGGAGGAAGAAGGCGCAGCAGGAGACTGGCTGGCACAACTTCGCGATTCGGCAGCGGAGGAGGAAATGGCCGCCGCCCTGGAACCCGAAGCGACGGTCGAACCCACCGAGCCGGTCGAAATGCCAGATTGGCTGCGCGACCTGGGGCCCCTGGGCGTGGTGGAGCCATCCGCCGAAACAGCACCAGAGCCCACCCCAAACCCGGCAGAGGAAGCGGCCCCCGAGCCCGCGGCCGAGATGCCCGCCCCGGCAGAGGTGCCCGAATGGCTGCAGGAATTGGCGCCGGCAGAACCCGCC
>CAZWPV010000429.1:0-2953 GCA_964635485.1 uncultured Anaerolineales bacterium | reverse complement strand
CCAGTTGGGGATCCTCGCCGGGCTCTAGCTCCTCGGGATACGGCACCTCGATATCGGGGGTGAGTCCCTGGCCGTGGATGGGCTGGTTATTGGGTGTGAACCACATCGCGGAGGTAACGATCAATTGAGAGCCATCGCTGAGCGTGTGGACGGTCTGAACAGCGCCCTTGCCAAACGTGTTCTCGCCAATCAATATGGCTCGTCCGTGGTCCTGTAGCGCGCCGGCGACGATTTCCGATGCGCTGGCAGAGCCTCTATCCACCAGCACCACCAACGGGACATCCTCTCCTATGTCGCCTTCGTGGGCTCTGAACACTTCCTCGCTGCCGTCTTTCCATCGCTGTGTGAGGATCACGCCGTCGTCGAGAAAGAGGTCGGCGACTTTCAGCGCCTGGTCCAGCCAGCCGCCCGGATTGTAACGCAGATCAAAAACAATGCCCCGTGGATTCTGAGCCAAAAGCTCCTCCAGACCCGCTTCCATCTTCTCGCTGGCCTTGGAGCCGAATTCCCGCAGCCGGATGTAGCCGATGCCGTCCTCAAGCATCTCCACATCGACGATTTCCAGCTCGAACCGTTCACGGGTAACGGTGGCCTCGAACGGCTCTGCTACCCCCTCGCGCTCGACCAGCAGTATGACTTCGGAGCCTGCCGGGCCGCGGACCAGGCTGATCGCCTCGTGGAGCGACATGCCGATGATGGAAACGCCGTCCACCGCGATGACGCGATCTCCGGCTTGCAGGCCCGCTGCCTCAGCCGGGCTGCCCTCGAAAGGCTCCACGATCACGAGCTTGCCGTCTTCATCCATGTCCACGTACGCGCCGATGCCCTCGTATTCGCCGGTATCATCCTCGGCGCGTATGGCGGCCTCCTTCGGCTCGATAAAGGTGGTAAATGGGTCGTCCAGCGCGCTCAGCATCCCCCGGATGGCTGCGTACGTGACCTCCCGTTCATCTGGAAGCTCGCCGTAATAGTCGCGCTGCACGATTGCCCACGCCTCCCAGAATAGCTGGAAGGCCTCTTCATCTGCGTTTGCCGGCGTCGGGATCGGCAGCGGCGTGGAGGTAGGCGCAGGAGTCGACGTCGGCGCCTCGGTGGGAACTTGAGTGGGGAAAATGTCCTCTGTAGGGGGAACCGGTGTGAAAGTAGGTGGGTGGGTCGCCGTTGGGGCAGCCCCCGACAGTGATGGCAGTACGCCGCTTCCGGTCAATACGTAGGCTGAACCGAAGCCTATGGTAAACACGATCCCTGCGAGCACGATAAAAACCGTGATGGCGAGCAGGGCCTTGGTTATTTTCTGTGTGAAAGTGTTCATTGATCTGCTCCTATACGGTCTGACTATTGGGATTCCAATAGATGTTCCACGGCATAGTCAAGCTGGGCGTCCTGCAGCCCCTCGCCTTGCGGAACCAGGACATCGGGCGTCAAGCCCCGCCCCTCGATACGGCTCCGACCGGGCGTCAGCCAGATCGCAGCGGTGACGTGCAGCGACGACCCGTCGGAGAGATCGTAGATTAGCTGCACAGACCCTTTGCCATAGGTGCGTTCCCCGATCAGGGGCGCGCGGCCGTGATCTCGCAGTGCGCCGGCGACGATCTCTGCCGCGCTGGCTGTGTTCCCGTTGACCAGAACGACCATCGAGATATCGGTGGCAACCCCTCCGTCGCGCACCATGTAGGCTTTTTCTTCGGTTGCCCGCCTCTGTTCGATCATCACGACGCCATCGCTCAGGAACTGGCTGGCGACGCCCACGGCAGGGCTGATCAACCCGCCAAAGTTGTTGCGCAAGTCCAGCACCAAGCTGGTGACGCCTTTTTCCTTCAAGTCGTTGAGGGCGTCTACTACCTCCTCGTCGGTCCTATCCGTAAAGCCCTGTACGTGGATGTAGCCGACCGTAGGAGCGTGGGCGATCACGCGCCAGGTGACGGAGGGCACCTTAATCTCCCCCCGCGTGATGGTGAGGTCGAACGGCGAGGTGGGGGAGCCATCAGGCGCAGGGTGCATTAGTGTGAGTGTCACTGTGGTACCCTGCTCGCCGTGGAGATAGGCGCGCACGTCGTCGATGGTCAAGCCATCCACGATTGACTCGCCGTCCAGCGCCAGCAGGATGTCGCCTTCCAGGACGCCCGCCTCTGCGGCGGGGGAGTCGGTATAAGGGAGGAGCACCATCCGGCCCTCGGCATCGTACCAGATGTCGACGCCGATGCCGCCGAAAGCGCCACGCATGTGATCTCGCTCCAGCTCGCGGGGCTGCGGCTCGACAAAGAGGGTGTATGGATCGTCCAGCAGTGCGAGGGCCTCCCGGATAGCGCTGTAGGTCCGCTCTTGCGCTGCCGGAAGCTCGCCGTAGAAATCCTGCTCCACGACCCGCCAGGCTTCCCAGAACACTTCCATCTGTTCCTGTTGTGGATTGCTACCCGACTGCTGCGGGTTTTGCTGCCGCTCCCACAGTCGATAAGCGCCAAACCCGGCTGCATAGACCACGGCGAGGCACAGGGCCGCCGCCAGGCAGCCCACCACTTGGAGACCGCGTCGAGAATCTGACATAGTGGCGGTATTCTAACACAAAGCAGGTAGCGGGCAAGCCCGTGAGAAAGCCAAACGGCCGTGGTGTTCCAAAGGCGGCAGGGACCGTTACAGACGGCCAGCTTTACATAAATACACGGAGAGGGAGGACTTTTCAGGTGATCTCCCCGGCGATTATTTACGTTCGGTGGTGAAAGCTTGCCGGCAAGCTTTCCTTGCACCATGGTGTTACTGTTTGCATTGGCTAGAAATAGTTGGAATTGCAAGAACCGAAATTTGGTTTTGTGTTGTTATGTAAAGCTGAGGAATGTCAAAACCTGCCAGGATGACATAACATATCTAGTCGGAAGTTAATTTGGAGAGAAAAAGACACCCGATGAGGGTGTTGGGACATAAGCTGGCCCGCGAATTGCTGGCATCACAATTCTGA
>CAZWPV010000428.1:0-2973 GCA_964635485.1 uncultured Anaerolineales bacterium | reverse complement strand
GGTGAATGCCGCCTGCACGTCCTCCATGTGACTCAACTCGCGCTCGTTGAAGGCGGGATCGCCGTCTGGCAGGCGCAGGTCGGCCAGGAGCGAGATCGGAGCGCCCGGCGCCAAATAGTCCACGCACACCTCAGCCAACCGGGTGCGCTCCTCCGTGGTAAGGCCTTTGTCAAGGGGAAAGCCCGCCTTCCCGTATTCCCAGCGCACGAACCAGTGGCCGTTGGCAATGCGCAGGTTGGCCACCACGAGCAAGAGCGGCAATATCAGCACGAGCAGCCACTGAACCGAACGGGGCCATAGTTTGTTCATCACCTGTTTCCTCCCATCATCTCATGGAATCGCCCCTATCGCAGGGTTTTCAACACAAACTCGATCACCAGTGCGTTGGTCATCAACTCGATGGCCGCGCGGTCGTCGGTAAAGACGACCGGCCCCGGCTCGACCGGGTGCAGGTTCCTGATCGCCCGCTCGGCCGTGGCATGCAGGAACGGATAATCCTCCAGGTTGGGCAAGTTGGCCTGCAGGTTCTCGGGCGCGCTGGGCTGCACCGTAGCGACGACGACCGAGTTGAGGCTGCCATACACGTCGATCACGTGCGTCGAGGAAAACACCTGCAAGAGCGTCGCCTGCATCGCCTCCACGATGCGATAATCCTCCGGCGTGCGCCCGACGTTGATGGTCACCACCCCATCGTCGGTGAGGTGCGCCCGCACCTCCCGGAAGAACTCGACCGTCGTCAGGTGTGGGGGAATGTAGGGCAGGCGGTAGGCATCCAAAACGATCACCGTGTACCGCCGCTCGGAGCGGGCCAGGGCGTAGCGCCCATCGGCGACGATGACGTTGAGATTGGGCTGGTTCATCTCGAAATACGCCCGCCCCACCCGCGCGACCTCGGGATCAATCTCGATCCCGTCGATGGGAAGCGGGCCGTACACCTCCGTAAACTGCCGCGCCGTCGTACCGCCGGCCAGCCCGATCATGGCCACGCTCTCGACCCGGTCGGGGGTGTAGGGCGGCGGGTTGAAATAGGACGAGATGAGAAAATAATCCCACGGCCCGAGGGTCGTCAACCGGTCGGGGCAGAGGACAGAATGATACACTCCCCCCTCGTTCAGCAACAGGTAGCGACATCCATCGGCCCGCTCCACCACCTGGACGTAATTGTAGGTCGACTCGGTCTCATAGATCGCGTTCTCGGCGGCCTTGACCGGCTGGCCGCGCAGGAGCAACGCCAGCAGGGCGACGACCACCGGCATCCACAGATACAGCAGTAACCGGCGGCGGTTCGAAAAGGCCAGGCCAACCAGCGCGACGAGCATCAGGAACAGCGAAAGTAACACGAAGGTATTGCGCGTGCCGATGAGGGGCACGAGCAGCAGGTCGGGCAGGAAGGCCCCCAGGAAGCTGCCGGCGGTCGAGATGGCATAGACGCGGCCCGCCGTCTTGCCCGCGCTCTCCACCTCCTCCATCGCCAGGCGGATGACGAAGGGCGAGACGCAGCCCAGCAGCGTGACGGGCGCGCTGAACAGAATCAACACAGTGACAAAGGACCCGCCGAGCAGGAAGGCGTCGAAGGTGGTAAAGCCAAACCCGGCCAATTGCAGCACCGGGTAAGCGACGAAGGGGATCAAGCCGATGAGGAAAGCCGCCCAGGCCGCGATCTGGTAGAGCGTGGCGGGATCGGGGGAGCGGTCGGCCCAGCGCCCGCCGAGAAAGTAGCCCGCCGTCAGGTAGAGCATGATCAGCCCGATGATCGTCGCCCACACCAGATTGGCGGTGCCAAAGTGGGGACGGAGCAGGCTGGAGGCGGCCAGCTCCACCGCCAGCGAGACCAGCCCGCCGGCGAAGGCGGTAACGTGGAGATAGACGAAGCGTCTGCGCATAGGCGTGATTATAGCGCCTTTGGGCCGGGGGGCAACTTTTGCTTGACACTCCCACAAAGCATGCTATACTTTCGCTCACGATGACGCAAGTACAGATCGTTCGGCCGGTTGCGAATAATAACGACAACCCCAACGGCCCCCGGGGGCGGCCGACGGTCTGACGCGTCTGGTCTCTGCTGGCACAAAGCAAGCCGCCCCAACCGGGCGGCTTTTTATTTGCGGAGGTGACCGATGAAGCGCATCCCCGTTAGCGAACTGAAAAACCACATTGGCCGGCGAGTCAAGCTCCAGGGCTGGCTCCACAACCTGCGCCGCATGGGACAGGTCAACTTCTTGCTCCTGCGCGACCGCACGGGCCTGGCCCAGGCCGTGCTCGGCAAAGAGGACCTCGCGCCCCTGGAGGGGCTGCAGATGGAGAGCGTGCTTGAGGTGTCCGGCGTCGTCACTGCAGCGCCCCCGGCCCCGTCGGGCGTGGAACTTCACGACGTCGAACTGGGCGTCATCACCCCGGTCGCCGAGATCCTGCCCTTCGAGCTGAACAAGCCGGACGTCGCCGCCACGCTGCCCGTCTTTTTGGATCACGCCACCGTCGGCCACCGGCATCCACGGCGGCGCGCGATCCTGCGCCTGGCAGCAGGCATCGCGGCCGGCTTCCGCACGACGCTGGACGCGGCAGGGTTCACCGAGATATTCTCGCCCAAGATCGTCGCCAGCGCCACGGAAAGCGGGGCAAACGTGTTCCAGATCGATTACTTCGGCCAGCCCGCCTACCTGGCCCAAAGCCCGCAGTTCTACAAACAGATCATGGTCGGCGTTTTCGAGAAGGTCTACGAGGTCGGCCCCGCCTTTAGGGCCGAGCCCCACTCGACCACGCGGCACCTCAGCGAGTACGTCAGCCTCGACGTCGAGATGGGCTTTATCGAGGATCACTTTACGGTGATGGACTGCCTGTCAGATGTGATCAGGGGAATCCTCACGTATCTCTCCGAGCGCTGCGCCGGCGCACTGGAGACGTTGGAAGTGGAGATGCCCCAGATCAGCGAGTCCATCCCCTGGATCTATTTTCCCGACGCACAGCAGCTCATCTACG
>CAZWPV010000427.1:0-2999 GCA_964635485.1 uncultured Anaerolineales bacterium | reverse complement strand
GCGGCTTCGCCGCCTCCGCTCCTCAGAATGACGGTTCTCTCCGACAAGCTGCTAGGGCGGCTCCTTGGTTGGCTTTTCGGTCGGCTCAGGCTCGTCCGTTGGTCCTGCAGGCTTACCCGTCGGCTTTGGCGATTCTTTCGGACACCCACCGTTCTCCACCGGCCCCGGTTCGTTCGGGCACTGGTCTATCTTGTCGTGAAGCCCATCGCCATCGCTGTCAGGGCACCCCTCCATCTCGGGTGAGCCGGGGTGATCGGGGCACTTGTCGTAGCGATCGTCAATGCCGTCGCCGTCACGATCCGGACACCCGTTTGGATGCGTGCCATACACGTCGGGACATTCATCATTAGAGTCAAACACCCCGTCGCCATCTCTATCAGGAATCGGCGTGGGCGTCGGTGTCAGAGTCGGAACCGACGTAGAGGTCGGCGACACGGTCCCTCGCGCCGTCGGGGGCAGGGTGAGCGTCGGCGTGTCGGTCGGGGCGACGGTCTCGGTCGGCGCAGCCGTAGCCTCCGCCGTGGGCTTGGGCTCGGGTGTCGGCGTTGGCGTCGCCCTGTCCCGCCCTCGATCGTACATCCACCATCCCAACGCAATCATCGCGCATAATGCTACACTGACCAGCGCGCCTCCCGCCAGGAGAACCAGCTTCTGCCACCAGGCCATCCGCCGGACGCGATTGGCCAGATTCCGCAAACCTCCCGGCGGCCCGCCGCCGCCGGACGGCCTTCTCCCCACGTGCGCCAGCACGACAGAGATGTTATCGACCCCGCCCCGCTTGTTGGCTGCGTCGATCAGCCGTTGGGCTACTCGCTTCAAAGAGCCGCCACCCACCAGACGGACGATCTCCTCCTCCTCCAACATGTCCGTCAACCCGTCGGAGCAGACGAGCACCATATCCCCCTCGAAAAGCTGTAGCGGCGGGAAAACGTCCACGCGCACCGTCTGGGCCGCCCCCAGCGAGCGGGTCAGCACGCTTTGATCGGGGTCGGTCTTGGCCTCCTCAGGCCCGATGATCCGCTGGTCGATCTTTTGCTGGGTGAGCGTGTGATCGCGCGTCTGCTTTGCAATCTGCCCGTTGCGAATCACATAGACGCGGCTGTCGCCGACGTTGGCCACGTAGAGCAGGTTCCGATGAATGACTGCGGCCGCCATCGTACAACCGGCCTCCTGTGTGCCCGTACTTTGGAGATACTGGTACAGTGAGACATTGGCGACCTCGACAGCAGCCTGCAGGTCGGCCCCCAGGTCAGGGCCGGGCAGATCGTAGTACCGCTCCACCGCCACCCGGATGGCCCACTGGCTGGCCTCCGCTCCGGCCTTGGCCCCTCCCACGCCGTCGGCGACGACGAGCAACTGCCCTTTTTGAGCCAGGCGCTCTGCATTGGGCTTGAAAGACGTGGACTCCGCCCCAGAATGGGGATAGATGGCGTCCTCGTTGCCCTCCCGCCGACGGCCCTTGTCGGTCGCGCCCCAAACATCAAGGGGCAACGCGGGCGCCGGGCGCTGGGCCGGTTGAGACTGGACAGGTTGCGGCAATGTGTGCAGCATCACGAGCCATCCTCTCGGGTAAGCGTAGCGACAGGCGTCAACTCAGACGTAGGAGTGAGCGTAGGAACAGGAGTAGGCGTGAGCGTCGGCGCCGGCGTGGAGGTGGGCTTCCGAGTGGCCTCGGTCGGCGAGACGGTCGGAGTTGGCACCACCGGCTCCGAGGTCGGGACGAGTGTGGCCGGAGCCACGGCGGTTACGGGCGGCAAAGTTGGGTCCGACGTCGACCTGAGGAGGTCCGAAACGCACATCGCGCCGAACCCCCCAGCAGCGAGGCATGTGGTCAGCGTGACGCCAACCGCCCCGACGGCCAAAGCGCGACGCGCAGCAGCTCCCCAATCGAAGGGCATCGACAGCCTCTCGAGAGCCCGCCTCATTTCGGCCGCCGACCGGAAACGATGGGCCGGGTCTTTGGCCAGCGCCCGCACGACCGTCTCGTCCAACGCCCTAGGAACAGAGGGGCACAACTGCTGCGGTGATGGAGGGAGGTAGGTTGGATCGATCAACTGTCCCATGTCCTCGAAAGGTAAATCGCCGGTGAGCATCTCGTAGAGCACGATGCCCAGGGAAAAGACATCAGAGCGAGCATCCACCGCCACGTGCCGGCGACTCTTCTCCAACGCCTGTTCGGGCGACATATACTCAGGCGTAACCATGCCCAGCAGGTCGGTGCGAGGGGCGAACCGCAGGTCACGCGAAATGCCAAAGTCGCACAGCACCGTCTGGGGCACGCTACCCCGCAGCCACCGGAGCCGGCGGCGGCGAAAGAGCACGTTGCCGGGCTTGACGTCGAGATTGACGACGTGCCGTTCGTGAATATGCTCCAGGGCAACGACCAGTTGGCGGGCGATGCCCAGAGCCTCCAACAGGCCCAGTCGCCGCCCCTCTTCCTGAGGCGGACGCAACACGTCGGTGATGGTGGTCGGGCGCCTCAAACGTCGCTCCAGCGATCCGCCGTCTACGAGCTCCATGGCATAGTACCAGCCCCAGCCGAAAGAGAACTGCTCACGGGCGGCGTACACCGGGCGGTGATAGCCGGGAAGAGGGAAAATGCGCACCACGTTGGGATGGTTAAAACGCCGTAGAAAATCCGCCTCGGCCGCCAGTGCAGCCTGGTGCTCCGGCTTGGCGACCTTGAGCGCCAAACGACGAGGCAGGTCTGGGCGGCGGTACTTTTCGCGCACCTCAACTTCAAAGATACGCGCCATACCGCCACGGCTCTTGAACTGACGCACAATGCGGTAAGGACCTACCCGATCGCCAGGCTTGATGTGGTCAAGTTCCTCGCTCATTCTCTCGTCATTCTCTCGGCAGCTTTACAGTTGGCTCATCCTCCGGTCCCGGATGCTCCTCCTCGGGCAGCTTCACCGTCGGCCCGCCCCGCTCCGGTTCCTCCTCTTCAGTCAATTTCACCGTCGGCCCACCCTGCCACGGCTCCTCCTTTTCCGGAT
>CAZWPV010000426.1:0-3000 GCA_964635485.1 uncultured Anaerolineales bacterium | reverse complement strand
CGCGCACGAAAACCGCAGTCGCAGTGCAAAGTAGGCCAAAACGGGAATTGCTGCTAATGAGTCTATTTTTCCCATATCAAAGAGATTGCCTCGTGATTGAGAGGGTTCTAGGTTTGGCGTTTCGCCTACAGTATATCCGATTTTCGGAAAAAGAAAAAGGGACAGGTGGCCCTGTCCCAATCTCGTTGCCCCGGACTGGGGTAGGGGGCATGTGCCACGCATTTTGGCTGTTGAAGTTTGGGACTATTCTATCACGGTGGGTCATCTGAACCAATGGGAAATGCACCTGAGTATCCCCTTGCAACTTGCCCCGCTAATCAATTTGGTGTACGATTGACGCAGAAAACAGCACAGTTGTCGTGTGTGAGGGTGATTGCCGGGGTGGGTGGATGGTTGATAGCTGGGCCATGGAGACGCTCAATGCATATCTTCCTATGGATCGCCGCCAGGCCTTGGCCAGGGAGGAATCTCTCCCCGACCGTGCCCATGGCGTGGTTCTCTTCGCAGATATCTCCGGCTTTACCCCCCTGACCGCTGCCCTGGTCGAGGAGCTCGGCCCTCAGCGCGGCGCCGAAGAGCTCATCCGGCAGCTCAACCAGGTCTACGGCGCGCTCATCGCCGAGCTGCATCGCTACGGCGGCAGCGTCATCGGCTTCAGCGGCGATGCCATCACCTGCTATCTGAATGCGGACGATGGCCTGCGTTCCACTGCCTGCGCCCTGGCGATGCAAGGCGCGATGGCCCAGTTCGCCGCGGTCGAGACACCGGCCGGTACCACCGTCTCGCTGGGCGTCAAGGTAGCCGTCGTCACGGGACCGGTACGCCGTTTCCTGGTGGGCGATCCCCAGATCCAGCGGCTGGAGGCGCTGGGAGGGGCGACGCTAGACCGCATGGCGGCGGCCGAGAAGCAGGCCGGGCGTGGAGAGGTGGTCGTCGGCGTGGAGGTGGCGGAGCGGCTCGGCGGCCGGGCGGTGGTCGGCGAATGGCGCACTACTCCCGGCGGCGAGCGCCTGGCCGTCGTCTCTGCGCTGAGCGAGCCTGCAGCGCCCACTCCCTGGCCCGATCCGCCCACCCTCGACGACGAGGCAGCCCGCGCCTGGATCTTTCCCCCTGTCTATCAGCGCCTGCGTGAAGGGCGGAGCGCGTTCCTGGCGGAGCTGCGCCCGGCGGTGGCGCTGTTTATCAAGTTCTGGGGCCTGGATTACGATGGAGACGACGACGCCGGGGCCAAGCTGGACGCCTACGTAAGCTGGGTGCAGCGGGTGGTCACCGGGTACGAGGGCTACCTGGTGGATATCACCGTGGGTGATAAAGGCAGCTACCTCTACGCGGCCTTCGGCGCGCCGCTGGCCCACGAGGACGACCCGGCCCGGGCGGTGGCGGCGGCGCTCGATCTGCGCGCGCCGCCGGTGGAGCTGGGCTTCATCAGCGGGGCGCAGATGGGCATCAGCCGCGGGCGCATGCGGGCTGGGGCCTTGGGCGGATCTGACCGGCGGACCTACGCCGTGATGGGGAACGAGGTCAATGTCGCCGCCCGGCTGATGGGAAAGGCGGAGCCGGGCCAGATCATCGTCTCGCCCCGCATCACCGAGGCAGCCGCCGGTCGTTTCCAGTTTCAGGGCCTGGGCGTGGTCCCGCTCAAGGGACTGCCGGAGCCGATGCCCATCTTCTCTGTGCTGGGTAGAGAGGTGCAGGTTAAGGCGGTCACCCTGAAGGGCCGCGCGCTGGCCCCGATAGTGGGTCGGGCCGAGGAACGCGCGGCACTGGGCGAGCGGCTACAACGGCTACAGGAAGGCCGTCCGGGTGGCGTGGTGATCGTCGAGGGGGAGGCGGGTATCGGCAAGTCGCGCCTGGCGCTGGATCTGTTGGAGCGGGCGCGGGCAGTGGGGGTGGCGACCCTGCTAGGCGCCGGCCAATCCATCGAGCAGCAGACGCCTTACCGGGCCTGGCGCGACGTCTTTGCGGCCTACTTTGACCTGGGTGAGGTTACCAATCCTGCCGAGCGGGGCCAGCGTGTGCGTGAAGCGGTGGCGGCGGCCGCGCCCGATCACCTCCAGCGGCTGCCGCTGCTGAACGACGTGCTCAATCTGGGGCTTCCCGAGACCGATCTGACATCCTCCCTTAGCCCGGAACTGCGCCAGCAGAGCCTGTTCCTGTTGCTGACTAACCTGTTGAGGGCCCGGGCCAGGGAGTGCCCTCTGGTGCTGGTCTTGGAGGATGCCCATTGGCTGGACAGCCTCTCCTGGGAGTTGGTGGTCTACATCGCCCGCAGTTTTTCCATATCGGGCGAGCCGCTGCTGCTGGTGGCGGTCACGCGCCCTCCCGAGGAGAACACCCCCACGGCGCGGCACACCGCGGCCCTGCAGGCGATGGAGGGCGCGGAGACGCTGTCTCTGGCCGAGATGAGCCCTGAGGAGACGGTGGCCCTGGTCACCAACCGCCTGGGTTTGCCAGCGGGTGATTTGCCGAAGCCGATCGTCGAGTTGGTGCACGAGCGAGCCGGCGGTAACCCGTTCTTCGCCGAGGAATTGGTCTTCGCGCTGCGCGATCAGGGGTTGATCCGCGTGGAGGAAGAAGCTGGCCAGGCACGCTGCGTGGTGGGGGAGGGCTTCGACCAGGCCACGGCGGCCCTACCCGACGATGTCCAGGGGTTGATCCTCTCCCGTATCGATCGCCTGCCGCCGGAGCAGCAGTTGACGCTCAAGGTGGCCTCGGTCATCGGGCGCACCTTCCCTTACCGAACCCTGCGCCACGCTCTGGGGCAGCATATCACAATCGCTGACGAGGCGCTCCGGCAGCACCTAGATACTTTGGAGGCGCTGGATCTGACGCCGCTCGAGACGCCCGAGCCGGAGCTGACCTACATCTTCCGCCACGCCACGACGCAGGAGGTGGCCTATGGGACGCTGCTCTTTGCCCAGCGGCGGGAGCTGCACCGCACAGTGGCTGAGTGGTATGAGGTGACCTTCGAGTCGGAGGTGGAACTGACCCCCTATTTCC
>CAZWPV010000425.1:0-3004 GCA_964635485.1 uncultured Anaerolineales bacterium | reverse complement strand
ACGATTTCTTGACGTCCGCCTTGAGCTCGCGCACCACGTCCTTGCGCTTGGCGGGAACGATGTAGCGCGGCTCAAAGTCGCGCGCGATATCGACGCCCAGCCGGTTGGAAGGCAAGTCGCGCACGTGGCCCACCGAGGCCTTGACGATGTAATCCTTGCCCAAAAAGCGGCCCACCGTACGCGCCTTGGCCGGCGACTCGACGATGACCATCTTGGGCTTGCCTGAAAGATCGATCCCGGCCTGCGGGTCGAGCCCGTCGTGGGCCGGGGTGCGGCCCATCCTAAAGAGCTTGGTGCCGCACTCTGGGCACACCCCCTGCGTGGCCGGCGTGCCGTTAGCGGTGAACACCGGCCGAGGGATGTTCATATCACGCTTGGTCTTGCACTTTACGCAGTAGGCTTCCATGTGTATCTCAACGTATGCCGTTCTTGCCATTATGTCAGCGGCATCGGCTTCACTCGCGCCGTGTCCTCCAAGATGCCTCAGAAAGCCAAATCGTGCTGCGACACAAGGCCGTGAAGCGGCGTTGACTGCAGAGTGGAGATTAGGGCGCGCTCTAATCAGAATACGAGCATCCTAAGGTTCTGTTGGTGGCCGAACCAGATTCGTCTGGGACGTTTCTTGTAGAAGAGGTAGTAGCTGAAGGTTGAATTTGCCTCATTGTCTGCCCCCCAGACCCAAGCGCGAGTACCGTCCGTAAGTGTCGTTTCAGAATCAATCCAACTGTGTGCCACATGGCCTGTTGGAATTCTGTTTGCAGGCCCCAAGTCACCTCGTGTGACATTCCCTGAAGCTTTCTCATTGTAATCTACAGCCACAGCGAACGGTGTAATTCTCTCGAAGCGCGGTCTTATCTCAAGGCAATACCCTTCATCCGTTTTGTGCTCAGTGAAAACAAAATCGGGAATCCCCGAAGGTACAAAGCCAGGGGACACGCCTTTGACAGCGGCCACTGCACGTTCCACCCAATCCTCATCTTCAAGTGATATACCAAGTCTGATCTTGAGTGCCGGGGGCATATCGTTGGGCGCGATATGATGCAGAAGCGCGAAGATGGGAAAAGTCTCACCTTTCATGCTCAATACCCTATCCAGTGCGTAGCAAAGCTCCTCGATACAAGCTTCGCTCTTCAGGCTGTTAGCTGTCAGGAGAATTCCCCACGCATTACATTCTTTCGGGTCTGTAATGAACCCACCTATTTGTGGCCAGAGCCGCCTCCCAGGAATAAGCTGGCGGCGGTCAAATCGGACTTCAACGTCGGTCTTGTCTAGCTCTTGGATTATGAAATCCACGTCTTTGTCCTCATTATCCTTCCAAGCGTAAGTTAGCCAGAGCTTCTTCATTGAAACACCCTCTGTACCTGCCTTCACCCAGTCTGTTGACTATCCAGGTCAACCGCCCAGCGACCTAACCAAGCGATAGTGCGCGCCTATGCTCACTATCCCGCCCATATCCTCTGAGTAAACGCCACAACAAGCCTCTACAAGTACTCGCTTCGCCCCTCCCTCTCCAGCAGGCGCACCATCTCGCGCACGTCCTGCTCCCGCTCCTTGGGGCAGACGAGCAGGGCGTCCTCCGTATCGACGATGACCAGACCCTCCACCCTGATGGTGGCGACGAGGCGCTTGCCGTTCTTGTTAAAGACCAGCGTGTTGCGGGTATCGATCCCTATGTGCGGCCCGACGACGGTGTTGCCGTCCTCGTCGGCTGGCAGCAGGTCCAGCAGGCTGGCCCAACTGCCCACGTCCGACCAGCCGATGTCGACCGGGATGACGGCCACGTCCCCGGCCTCCTCCATCACGCCGTAGTCGATCGTCTGCTTGGTCACCTGCGGCCAGACGCGGGCCAGCGTCGGCTCGTAGCCCGGCGTCCCCAGCGTGGCCTCCACCTCGGCTAACTGGGCGTAGAACTCGTCCATCTGGCGCTGGAACTCTTCCATGATGCGGTCGACGCGCCAGATGAACATGCCGCTGTTCCACGAGTACTCGCCGCTCTCCACCATGTGCATCGCCGTCTCCAGGCTCGGCTTCTCGGCGAACCGCTCGGCGCGGAAGGCCGTGAAACCGTCCACCTCGGCCAAACGCTCTCCCTGCTTGATGTATCCGTAACCGGTCGAGGGGGACGAGGGCTTGATGCCCAACGTGACCAGGTGCCCCGCCTCGGCTATCTCTGCCGCGGCGGTCAGCACCCGGCGGAACTGGGGCACGTCGGAGATAAAGTGATCAGCAGTGAGCACGACCATCACGGCATCGGGATCGCTCCGGTGCAGGTGGATCGCCCCCAGGCCGATGGCCGGCGCGGTGCCGCGTCCTTCCGGCTCGACGATGAGATTCTCCTGCGGCAGTTCGGGCGCCTGTGCCCAGAGAGCCCCGACGTGCTCGGCGCCGGTGACGACGACGATCTCTTCCGGCTGGAAGAGGGGCGCGATCCGGTCTATCGCGTGCTCGAACATCGTGCGCTCCCCGACCAACTTAAGCGACTGCTTGGGACGGTCGCGGCGGCTGAGCGGCCACAACCGCGTCCCGACACCTCCGGCCATGATCAGTGCGTAAAATGCCATTCGTTCCTCCTTGGGTTGGTACAGCTAATCTACCACATACTCCACGCCCGGCTCGCGGGCCACGATATACTTCATCCCGCCCACCTGGCGCACCATGCCTTTTAGTTCCATCAGCGCCAGCGTGCTGGTCACCTGTGCGATGGGCAAGCCCAATTGCTGTCGCAGCTCGTCAACGTGCGTTGGCTCTACCGAGAGGCGCTCCAGCAGCGCTGCTTCCGTCTCATTGTCGGGGAGCACCTGCCGCGCCTCCGTCTGCTCTGTCACCATGGTCAGGTTCAGTTCCTCCAGAATGTCCGCCGCGTTGATCACCACGTTGGCACCTTCCTGGATGAGAGCATTGGTGCCGGCGCTGCCGCGCATCAGGACCGAGCCCGGCACGGCAAAGACATCCCGCCCCTGCTCGGCGGCAAAGTCGGCGGTGATCAGCGCCCCGCTGCCCTTGC
>CAZWPV010000424.1:0-3009 GCA_964635485.1 uncultured Anaerolineales bacterium | reverse complement strand
CTGGTGCGGAGGTGCAGGTTGAGGTGACTGATATCCTCGATCCCATCGTTGACTATGACCTGTACATCTACGACGAGTTGTCGCCGGGCACGTGGGTGACGAATTCCCTCCATGGGGGAGAGACCGAGAGTGTGACGTTTACGCCGGTGGCTGGCAGAAAGTACCACATTCTGGTCAATCCGGCGAGCGGCTTTAGCAGCACCCAGCCCTATCATCTTACAGTGACTTATCAGTAGGGAGAGTGATGACAGTTTGCTCTTCGTGCGGGGCCGCAAATCGTGACGCGGCCAAGTTCTGCCAAGTCTGCGGCTCGCCGCTGGCTCCGCCGGCGGAGGAACTCGCCGACGCGTTTGAAGCGCCGGACCCCGGGACGCTGCTCCTGGTGGGCGTGTGGCCTCCCGGGGCGCTGCTACAGGAGCGATACGAGATCGTGGGGCTTGTGTCTCGCCAGGCCGACCACGCGACCTATCGCGCCTACGATCGGGGGCGTTGCCCCGCCTGTGGAGCGGAAGCGCCAGGTGATGGTGGATTCTGTCCGGAGTGCGGGGCAGAGTCGGTTCAACCCGCCGCCTGTCTGTTGCACGAGTGGCTGACGCCGCCGGAGACGTTGGAGGGAGAGGTATTTGAACACGCCGGGCGCACGTTCTCAGTCGTGGTCGAAGAGCCCTCGCCTGAGGAATCGCCTTTCGCCCAGGGCGTGAGGCTCACCGTCGGCTTGCACTCTGCAAAAGGCCCCGATCGCGAGATCAATCAAGACAGCCTGCTGGCGCTCGTGCTGTCGCCGGTTTACGAGGGGCGTCCTACGCCGGCGCTGGGCCTCTTTGCCGTGGCCGACGGGATAGGCGGGCATCAGGCGGGCGAGGTGGCCAGCCACATCGCCGTGCAGGTGTTGGCCCAGGAGCTCGTCTCCGGCGTGCTGATGGCCGAATTGAGCGGCGATGTCTGCCTGACTGAGACGCTTGTCAGGGTCGTCGGCGAGGCCGTCGTCGAGGCCAATACGCAGATATACGCCGTTGCACAGAGCCACGGCAGTGACATGGGCTCGACACTCACGATGGCTTTGGTGCGCGACGACCTGGCCGTCATCGCTAACGTGGGCGACAGCCGTGTTTATCACTGGCGGGGTGGCGCGTTGCACCAGGTGACTACCGATCACTCCGTCGTCGAGCGGCTCTTGGAGACGGGTGAGATCGCCCCTGAGGAAGCGGCCGGACATCCGCAGAGGGGTGTTCTCTATCGCTGCTTGGGAGATCGGCCCGCCCTGGAGGTGGACGTGCTCAGCTTGCAGTTAGTGCCCGGTGATCGGTTGCTCCTGTGCTGCGACGGCGTGTGGGAGAGCGTCGGGAACGAGGGACTGGAAGAGGTGATGTTGCTGGAGTTTGAGCCTCAGTGGATTTGCGACCACGTTGTCCGCCGAGCGCTGGAGTCTGGCGCTGCGGACAATGTGAGTGCAATCGTGGTTGGTGTGGGAGATCTATATACTTAGGAGGTTTAGTCAAATGATATGTCCAAAATGTGGAAATGCAAATCGCCCCGGAGCGCGTTTCTGTAAGCAGTGTGGTGCGGTGCTGGAGCAGGTCGCTCCTGAGCCGCCACCCCGAGCGGCACCGCCGCCTTCACCGCCGCCGCTGGCCGAGACGGCGCCATCGCCACCGCTGCCATCCTCACCGCCCGTGAGGCGGGCGGCGCCACCGCCGATTGCGCCGACAGCGCCATCTCCGCCGTTGCCGTCGCGTCCGGTGCCACTGCCGCCCCAGCCTTACCCCCAACCTTACTATGGTCCCATGGCGGCCCAATCTGGCGGCGCCGGTCAGACGATTGGCAAGCTGGCGCTCTTCCTCGGTTATGGCCTGGCCATTATCGGCGCGCTGGCTGCGCTGGCGGCTTTTGTCCTGCCGTGGTTCTCTACCGGCGAGACAGGGCTCGACACGGTGTACAAGGCTTTTGAGGTGGGAGGCGACCAGATGTTCCTCGTCTGGGGATTAGTCCCCCTGGGTGCTCTGGGGTTGCTGCTGCTTAGTCTCCTTGGTTTGGTGCTGGGCTTGTTCGGCAATAAGCTATCGGCTGGCCTGGCCCGCGCGACGGTTTTCTTGCCTCTGATCATTGCCCTGTCCGGGGTGTGTGGCTGTTTTCCGCTCACTTCGCCTTTGGTTTCCTCGCTGATGGCAAGTAACTTTGATCTCAACAACCTCAGCGGCGCCATGGCCGGGCTGAGCTATGGCTTCTGGCTCGCGCTGGGGGGGATAGGCGTGTCACTCGTCAGTATTCTGCTCGTGTTGATCGGGGGGCTGATGGCCCGGCGACGCGCGGCTTTCTGAGATAGCGTAGACGGCACAAAGGAGGATCTTTATGGCCGGAGAAGTACAATTGACCGTTCAGACGAATAAGGACATGTTTCCTGCTACCGGGGGGCAGCAGTTGACGTATGTGCTCATTGAAGCCATGCCGGCCGGCGCAGTTGCCGACGTGCAGATGCCCCTCAATTTCAGCCTCGTTCTGGATCACAGTGGTTCGATGAGTGGGGCCAAACTGGACAATCTGAAGGAAGCGGCTAAATTGGCCGTTGACCAGATGGGGCCACAGGATTTGATCTCTATCGTTATCTTTGATGACAAGGTCAAGGTCGTCGTGTCCAGCCAGTCGGTCTCTGACACTCAGGCCCTGAAGAAGCAGATCGATTCCATCCGCGCCGGTGGCGGCACCGCGATATCGCGCGGCATGAAAGAGGGTCTGGAGGAGCTGCGAAAGGGCGTGGGATCCGACCGGGTCAGTCGCATGCTTCTCCTGACCGACGGAGAGACTTTTGGCGATGAGGACGTGTGCCGCCGGTTGGCTGCAGATGCCGGTGGGGAAAGTATACCCGTCGTCGCATTGGGGTTGGGCGAAGAGTGGAACGAGCAGCTTCTCGACGACATCGCAGACACCAGCGGCGGCAGCTCGGACTTTATCCCGGCGGGCCAACCCGACGTGATCCTGCGCACATTCGAGCGCCAGGTGCGGGCGGCCCAG
>CAZWPV010000423.1:0-3019 GCA_964635485.1 uncultured Anaerolineales bacterium | reverse complement strand
GCCGAGGGCGAGCGCATCGTGGAAAGCGCTCTGCGCATCGGCTACGCCCACCGCGGGCTGGAGCGCATCTTTCAGAACCGCAACTACGTGCAGAACGTCCACGTGGTGGAACGCATCTGTGGCATTTGCTCCCACGTCCACACCACCGCCTACTGCCAGGGGGTCGAGGCGCTGCTGGGGTTGGAGGTGCCGCCGCGCGCCCTCTACCTGCGCACACTGCTGTGCGAGTTGGAGCGCATCCACAGCCACCTGCTCTGGCTGGGCGTGCTGGCCGAGCACATCGGCTTTACCACCATCTTTATGTACGCCTGGCGCGACCGCGAGATCGTGCTCGACATCATGGAGGAGCTATCCGGCGGCCGTGTGGCCCACGCCGTCAACGTCATCGGCGGCGTGCGCATCGACATCGACCCTGAACACGCCCACTCTATCCTGGCGCGGCTCGACGACCTGGAGCGGCAAATCGAGGTTTTCCTGGGCGTTATCCTGCACGAACGCACCTTCCAGGTGCGCACGCACGGCATCGGGCGTCTGACGGCGGAGCAGGTGCGCCGCTACTGCGTGGTCGGCCCGGTGGCGCGGGCATCGGGCATCGACGTGGATATGCGGCGCGACGCGCCCTACGCCGCCTACGACCAGCTCGACTTTCGCGTCATCGTCGCCCACGAAGGAGACGTGTGGGCGCGCACGATGGTACGGACGATGGAGTCGGTTGAGAGCCTGCAAATGTGCCGCCAGCTACTGCACGCGATGCCGGAGGGGCCGCTGGCGGTGCGCGCGCCACGTCGCGTGCCGCCCGGCGAGGTGGTCAGCCGCTGCGAGGCGCCGCGCGGCGAGTTAGTATACTACATCCGCAGCGACGGCAGCGACCGCCCGGCGCGGGTCAAGGTACGCACGCCCACGCTGCCAGCCCTGGCCGCGTTATCCGAGCAACTGCAGGATATCAACATCGCCGACGTGCCCACCGTGCTGGCCGGCGTGGACCTGTGCATCGCGTGTGCGGATCGGTGAAAAGATGATCGACTGGCTATCCGCCCTGTTCAGCTTACTAATCTTTCCTGGTTTCGCGTTCCTCTTCCTCTGCGCGCTGACCTTCCAGTGGATCGACCGGCTGGTAGTGGCGCGTCTGCAAGGACGCGTCGGGCCGTCCTGGTACCAACCGCTGGCCGATTTTATCAAGCTGCTGGCCAAGGAGGACGTGCTGCCTATCGGGGCCCACGAGTTGGCCTGCGCAGCGCTGCCGATGGTATCGCTGGCGGCAGTGCTGACCGCCGCGCTCTACATCCCCGTCGGCACCCACTCAGCCCCTTCCTTCGAGGGAGATCTGATCGTGGTGCTCTTTCTGCTCAGCATTCCTTCGCTGGCCTACTTTTTGGCCGGATGGCTATCGGGCAGCGTCTTTAGCGTCATCGGCGGGAACCGCTCGCTGCTGCAATACTTTTCCTACGAGGTGCCCTTTCTCATGGCACTGAGCGGGCCGGCCATCCTCAGCGGCTCGTGGTCCATCGCGCAGATCACCGCACAGCAATCGCACGCCCCCTGGATCGCGCTCGTGCAGCCGCTGGGCTTTTTTCTGGCGCTCACCGGATTGATCGGCAAACTGAAGCGCTCTCCCTTCGATATTCCCAAGGCCAAGTCAGAGATCGGCGCCGGGCCGCTGACCGAGTTCAGTGGGCGCAAGCTGGCGCTGTGGCAGCTCTCGCTCCACATCAAGACCGCAGTTGGCATCTTTTTGCTGGTCAACGTCTTCCTGGGCGGAGCCAGCATTGGGCTGCCCGCACCGGCCATTCTGGTTTTTGGCATCAAGGCGCTGCTCGTCTTGCTGGTACTCTCGCTGGTAGACGTGCTCTACGCGCGCCTGCGCATCGACCAACTGGTGAACCTCGGCTGGCGCGTGTTGGCGCCGCTGGCGTTGGTGCAAGTTTTGGTCGTCATCTTGATCGGAGTTGGATAGATGCCGCTTCTGCGCTCACTGGCTCACCTGCTAACGGAACTGAGGCGCACGCTGCGCGCCGAACGCATCACCGTGCAGTTTCCCTTCGCGCCGGCGGAGCTGCCCGCCGAATTCCGTGGCCGGGTCATCATTACCGATGAAGCGCTGTGCAAGGGCTGCGGGCTGTGCGTACGCGACTGCCCGGCACTCGCGCTGGAGCTGGAACGTCAAGACCAGGAGCACTTCCGGTTGATCCACTATCGCGACCGCTGCGCCTACTGTGGCCAGTGCGCCGACAGTTGCCCATCGCACGCCATCGTGCTGAGCAATGAATTCGTATCGCCCTCGCAAGAGCGAGACACTCTCACGCAAGTGCTGGTCGAACACACCCCAGATTCCACCGGTTGACACCCCACCGAATTTAGGCCATAATACCGGCTGCGCTGCGCGCAACTAGGCAATTCTGGCTACGCCAGAATTGCCCTCTCTACGAAGAAAAGTTTGGCTACGGCTTTTACCCTACGAGGAGAAGACGCTTATGCAAATCGCCGAACGCATCTCACAGTTCCAGGAATCCATCATCCGCATGATGACCCGGCTGGCTATGGAGCACGAGGCAATCAATCTGAGCCAAGGGTTCCCCGATTTCGACACCCCTGAGCCGGTCAAGGAAACCGCCGCCCGGGCCATCGCAGACGGCAAAAACCAATACAGCCCCACCTGGGGCATCGCGCCCCTCCGCGGGCGGCTGGCCGAGCTTTATACAGACTATCTGGGCTGGGACGTGAACCCCGCCGAGCACGTCACCGTCACCTGCGGCGTAACGGAGGCGGTCAACGCGGCCATGCTGGCGATGCTGAATCCCGGCGACGAGATCATCATCATCGAGCCGGCCCACGAGAACTATATCCCCTCCGCCATCTTTGCCGGGGCCAAGGCGGTGGCCGTGCCGCTGGAGGAGCCCGGCTACCGTCTGAACGCCGACCGGCTGGCCGCGGCGGTCACGCCCCGCACCAGGGCGCTGCTGCTGAACACGCCCCACAACCCCACGGGGCGGGTCTTTGACGATGAAGAGATCGCCGGGGT
>CAZWPV010000422.1:0-3022 GCA_964635485.1 uncultured Anaerolineales bacterium | reverse complement strand
CTCGACCAACCCGGTGCACTCCCTCAGCAGCCTGCTCGACCAAGACGTCTTTGGCGCGCCGACCCCCGTGACGGGCGCGCCCAACCTGGAGGCCTACGAGATCGACACCAAGGAGACGATCGAGAAGTCGAAGGTGGCGCTGACGCAAAAGATCGAGTGGTTCCTCAAGTATGCCGACATCAAGACCAAGGCCGACGAGTTCGTGGAATCGGCCACCATGAACCCAGCATTCGAGGAATCGGCCATGTTCGAGAACATGATCGACCTCATGTTCGATGACAAATACGATGCCTACGTCTTTGACACCGCCCCCACGGCCAACGCCCGCCGCCTGCTGGGCATGTCCAGCGTCTACGGCATGTGGGTGAACAAGATGATGCAGAGCCGCGAGGAGGCCAAGTCGCTGAAGGAGCTCCTCTCCTACAGCAAAAAGAAGGAACAAGACCCACTGATGGACTATCTCGTCGGCTTTCGCGAGCGGATGGAACGGGCCAAGGAACTGCTCACCGATCCCGAAAAGACCTCCTTCTTCTTCGTCACTTTGCCGGAGGCACTGCCCATCGCCGTGATCAAGCGCTTTATCAACTGGTTCCAGGATTTCGGAATCCCCGTGGGTGGCGTGGTGGTCAACCTGGTGATCGACAAAGAGGGCGTGTCCGAAGATGCTCCCGATTTCGTGTGCAACCGCATCGCTATGCAGGATGGTTATATGGAGGAAATCTGGCGCAGCTTCCCCGACGTGCGCGCCGTCGTGCCGCTCTTTGAAACGGAGGTGCGCGGCGTGGAGATGCTGGGACGCACCGCCCAGCACCTGTTCGCCTGAGGGGCATTGCATGCACCCTTCACTGCTCATTCTGCTGGTCGGCGTGCTGTATATCCTCGGCTTCGGCGCCCTCTCCTTCGTGCGCCGCCAGGGGCTGTCTACCCGCTTTCTCGTCGAGGGGCTGATCATCACAGCCGCGGGCGCCGCGCTCGTCCTCGCCGTGCCGCTGCACCCCGTCCTCTTCCTCGCAGTCATCTACCTGGTTACCATGCGGGTGCGGCTGCTGGTCGATCTGGGCAACCTGTTCACCAACAGGCAACAGTACGAGCGGGCGCTGGCGCTCTTTCGCCTGGCCCTGCGCCTGTGGCCCGATGCCATCAGCCGCCAGATCGTGCTCATCAACCGTGGGGTGACCCAACTGCGCATGCAGGAGCCAGAGACGGCGTACCTCACGCTGAAGGAAGCCCTGGCCAACGAGGAGATACGGCAGGGCGCCAAGTACCTGGCCGCCGGATACTACAACCTGGGCCTGGCCTGCCGCCGCACGGGCCGCGAGTCGGAGGCCATCCGCCGTTTCAACGAGGCCATCGACACCCTACCTCACTCCCTCTACGCCCACGGGGCCAGGCAGGCGCTGAAAAAGAAAGGTCAACCGCCAATCGACGAGGCATAGCACCGGCGAAATGAAAAGGCGGCGGAACCGGCAAAGACGCTAGGAGATTAATCTGGACACGGATGAACACGAAAAAACACTGATCGATATTTTTACTCCATCTGTGTGCATCCGTGTCAAAACAAAAAGAGACGCCAGAAACGGCGTCCCTTTTCGTTTTCACGCTATACGCGCGCGTCAGTCCAGCAGCGCCTTGGCCTTGGCCGCCACCAACGCCAGCCGCTCGGCAGATTCCGGTGGGGCCTCCTCGTCCTCCTGCACGCCGGCCTGCGCCTGCTCCAGCAACTCGACGAACTGCGCCGTCACCAGGGGGCGGTTCGCCTGCAGCAGCTTGTCGATGTCCCCCTCATCCTCGACAGCCATCAGCCGGTTAAGAAGCCGCACCGACGGCGGCAGCGATTCTTCCGACAACCGCAGCAGCAGCTCCCAAATCCCCTGCAGCGACTTGGCGGCCTCCTCGTTTCCCGTCTCCTGGGCCTCCTGCATTTCGGCCGCCAGCACGGTGAGGAACACCTGATCCATCTCCGCGAAACGGCGGCGCGCCAGGTTCTCGGGATCGCTGCTCAGCAGCAGGTCACGCAGGAGCGCGGCCCGCTCTTCGAGCCGCGCGCGCTCCGCCTCTTCGAACTGATCCCGCACCTGCAGCACCTCCTTTCGCAGCTCGGTCAGCCGCTCCCTTTCGCCCCCGTCAGAAGCCGCGTCGATGCGCGACGTCAGTGCCTGGAAGAAGCGGTAGTCCAAATCCACCAACTGCCGGCCAAAGATAATCAGCATCTCGCGCGTCTCCTCGTTGGGAGCCTTGACCAACAGATCGAGCAGCGTCTCGCGGGTCGGATTGGCGCGCAGGGCCTCTAGCGCCTCCTCCTGCCCCTTGACTTTCCGGCCCAGATCGGTCATCTCCAGCAGCTTTTCGCGCAGCGCCGTGAGCTTTTCCAGCCCGGCTTCCTGTCCCGTCGACTGGGCGATCTGCAGATTGATAGCCAGCAGGCGGAAGAACTCTGCGTCGATGGCATCCTCGTTCTCCTCGATCATCGCCTCCAGTTCCTCGTCGGATTCGACCTCCGCCATCCGCCGTAGCAGATCGGCCTTCGCCTGCTGGGCCTCGATCATCTCCGGCGTGATGCCCTCCGCCTCGAGAAGCTTGTTGATCAGGTTCTCCATTGAGAAGAAAACCTGGGGTTGCAGCAGATACCCCTTGCGCTCCTCGGGCGGCAGGCTATTCATCACCTCGGTCGTCAGCTTGCCGATGGCCTGCTGGCGCTCGACGTCGCTGCGCCCAGCCTCCATCGGCATAAAGACAAACGCCAACTCTTTATCGGGATCGTGATACAGAAACGGCAAGTTGAGTCCCCCGCCCATTCCACATTTAGGACAGACGGCCGCGTTGACCACACCGCTGAGTACCCGTCCCCTGGCGCTGGGATCGGCCCGCACATCGATCACCTGCTCCACGGGCACCTGGAACTGGGTCTGACAGTTGGGACACGTGATACGAGCAATCATTTGAGGCATCGTTTGTATTTCCTTTCAGCTGGACTCCGTTACATTGCCTGAATTATATGCAGTCAAGCAACGCGCATTTCGAT
>CAZWPV010000421.1:0-3040 GCA_964635485.1 uncultured Anaerolineales bacterium | reverse complement strand
GTGGAGGCCACCTCGGCGGACGATCGCGACGCAGACGGCGTGGCGGACGATATGGACGCCTGTCCCGACGAGCCGGGCGTACCTTCGGCCGAGGGCTGCCCCGACCGGGATGGGGATGGCACGCCCGATGGGAGCGACGCTTGCCCTGATGAGCCGGGCGTGGATGCAGGCGGCGGCTGCCCGGTGCCCGGCGTCGGTGACCGCGACGGCGACGGCGTCCCCGATGAAGACGATGCCTGCCCCGACGAGCCGGGCGTGCCGATGGATGGCTGCCCGCTGGTCAGTGACCGGGATGAGGATGGTATCCCCGATGAGGAGGATGCCTGCCCCGATGAGGCGGGCGGCGAACCGACCGATGGCTGCCCCGACCGGGATGGCGATACCACCCCTGACGCAGAGGACGCCTGCCCGGACGATCCCGGCCCGCCCGAGAGCGGCTGTCCCGCGCCGGGGGATGGAGATCGCGATGGCGACGGCTTTCCCGACGACACCGATATGTGCCCCGACGAGCCGGGCGTGCCGGCGACCTGGGGCTGCCCTGACCGGGACGGCGACGGCGTGCGTGATAGCGAGGATGAATGCCCCGACGAGTGGGGGCCGCCCGAGAACCGTGGCTGCCCGGTGCCTGGAGGCGACGGCGGCCCTGGTGGCGGCGATGAGGATACCGACGGCGATGGTATCCCCGACGCCGAGGACGCCTGCCCCGGCGCGCCGGGCCTGCCCGAGCTCGAGGGCTGCCCCGACCGGGACGGCGACACCGTCCCCGATTATCGGGATATGTGCCCCGACGAACCCGGCCCGCCCGAAAACCTGGGCTGCCCAGAGGGGGCCGCTGACGGAGATGGCGACGGCGTTCCCGACGATGTCGATCCCTGCCCCGACGAGCCTGGTGCCCCCGAGGATGGTGGCTGCCCGCCCCCGGAGGACGATCCGGTTGATCCGATTCTCCCCGGGCCTGGCGAGGTCGAGTGGCCGGGTTCTGTTGGAGAGTTGCCGATCTCTGTCGAGTTCCAGGCCCTGAGCTTCCAGGTGAGCGACGACTATGACGGCGTCTACTGCTACCCCAGTCTGGCTGGCGGCCCCGTAGAACGGTACACCTTCGAGCCGCTGGACGCGCAGCAGTGGGATATTGCTGCGGAACTTGGCAGCCGGACACTCGTCACGGGCCTGAGCCAACCTATCGAAGTGCAGGTGGAGTGCGGCGCCGACAACGTCTACTTTGGAGAAGGAGAGGGATGGGGCGTCTACTGGGACATCGGCTCCATCGATCGAAGCCATCCTTCCTCCGATTGGGATGGACACGTGATCACAGCCCGGTCCACCGGTGGAGATGATGGGCGCTGGTTCGAGGTGCAATACCGTCTCTGCTCCGGATCGTGTGAGGATGCGGCTTTCCCGGCGCCGTTGGTGCTGCTGAGCCATGGGCGCGACGACCTGCTGATCTGGCAGTGGAACGGGGACCTGAGGCGGCTGGCATTCTATGACGTGTATATGGACGGCAGCCGTATCTTGAGGGTGGTGGGCAGCGAAGCCGTCTCGTGGATGTCTGTCGCCGGGCGCGCGCCCTTGTGCGGCGGGCGGCACGAATTCTACGTGGTCGCCGTCGGCGAAGATGGTCGCCAGTCGCCGCACAGCAACACGCCGGTATGGGAGGCCGACGCTTGCCCGCGCGTGGTGCGCGTCACCTTCGACCGGATATCGACCTATGACACAGGCGATCAGGAGCACAGTTGCCTGGGTCCCATCTTTGGCACCTTCTGGGTGCAGGGCAGTGAGTACGAATCCCTCAGGTTCGAGGGAGATGACTATCCCGACGGTTTCAGGCTGTGCCCTAACAGTCGTTACGACATCCAGGAGATGTTCGACACGATCTGGTGGTGGGGCTCGGGGATGGGGGGCCGTTCAAGCCCGTACTGGGCCCCGGATTCCAATTCGGTCACGGTCGAACTGGGACCCGACGACGATTTTACCCTCGGCGGGGTGATCTATGAGTGGGATAGGGCAGGAACGTCGTATGTCTATCGAGAGGCTTTCAACCACTCCCGGCCTCCTATGTCCGGCGACATGGTTCGCCCAGGCCGGTACATCCTTCAAGACCGGCAAATCCGGCTCGAATTCGTGATCGACGTGCTGGTCGGCCCGGAGGTTGGCCCGGAGCCCGATCTGACCATCACCAACGTGGACAAGGCGGGGGATCAACTGCGCGTTCACGTTTTTAACAATGCCTCGGACATGGTCGAACCGGCGGACATCACCGTGCACTGGGTGCCCGTGGGTTCCGGTACGGTGGTCGACTCCCGTACCTGGGAGGGCGTGCAGATTCCCTCGGGCGGAAGCCGCATCCTGCAGAGCGGGGAGCCGGTGGGCGCGATCGGTGGGATGATATTCGTCCTCGACCCCAATGAGGCCATCCCTGATGGCAACCGAGGTAATAACACCTTCGAGACGCCGCTCACCATGCGGGTCGAGTTCCTGCGGGTTGGCGCGCCGCACTGTAGCGAGTCCGGCTGCAGCATCTTTGACTGTGACAGTGAGTGGGTGTTCAAGCTCTGGGCGGGCTATGGCCCCTCTGAAAGCGACATCTCCTGGGTGGCCTTCCACGAGCGGTTCCCCCGGAGCGATCATTTGCTCGCCTGCGGCCACGATGCCTGCATGTACAAGGATAGCCCCGAGGAGGACTATATCATGGAGGGTGACGAGCGCTACATCTTCGAGTTCGAGATGCCCGCCGCCGAAAACGTGTACGTCAAGGTCACGGCAACCGAGCTCGATTTCTGGACGAGCGACGACCAGTTTGCTTCGCCCCTCTATCAATACCCATCGCGCGATAACTGGGGTGCGAGATCCGATCCGTATAACGGTTCGCTTGCGGCCGAGCGCTCCTGCAACGACGCGCTCTGTACTACCTGCCGAGAGGGCAACGTGTGGGCGCGCTGGCGCATCACAAAGGTAGAGTAGATGGAAAGAGGTGCCCGGCACGTCTAGCGTGCCGGGCACCTGGTCTGTTTCATCAGGAGGTGTGTCATGAAACGCTCGATTC
>CAZWPV010000420.1:0-3043 GCA_964635485.1 uncultured Anaerolineales bacterium | reverse complement strand
CACCGTCAGCCAGACCGACTCGCGCGTGATCCTCGACATGCCCGGCGCGGAGACGCTCCTGGGGAACGGCGACATGCTCTACCTGGCGGCCGACGCGGGCTACCCGGTGCGTGTGCAGGGATGCTTAGTCTCCGAGGAGGAGGTAGAGCAGGTGGTGTCGTTCTGGCACGATCAGGTGGGTGTACTCGAGGGAGAGGCCCCCTGGGAGCGGATGATGCGGCCGGAGGAGCGGGACTCGGTGATGGACGCGTACGACGTGGACGAGTACGACGTGGACGAGGACATGCTGCAGCGGGCCATCGCCCTGGTGCAAAAGGAGGGCGAAGCCTCGGCCTCGCTCCTGCAGCGGCGGATGAGCATCGGCCATCCCCGCGCGGCGCGGCTGATGAAGGCGATGGAGGAGATGGGCGTCATCGGCCCGCCCGAGGCGGCCGGGCGCACGCGCCGTGTGATCGGGGGAAGTGGCTAGGACGTGCTGGGGTACTTGCGTTTGTTCGCCTGGTCGTTTGGCGTGGCCATCGGCCCGGTGATCAGCCCTGGCCCCGTCAGCGCTGCGGTCGTCACCGAAGGCGCGCGACGGGGCTTTCGCGTGGGGCCGTTGGTCTCCACAGGCCACGCGTTGATGGAACTGCTGATGGTCGGTGCGCTGGCGCTAGGGATGGGGCAGACGTTGCAGTACCCGCTCCTGGCAGCGGGCGTCGCCATTTTGGGCGGGCTCTTCCTGGTGTGGATGGGCGGATCGATGGGGTGGGGTGCACTGCGGCGCGAGTTCAAGCTGCCTCAGCCGGGCGAGAGTGCGGGCTTTCGGGCGAATCGCAGTTTGATCGGATTGGGGATTGCCACCACGGTGAGCAATCCCTTTTGGTATCTGTGGTGGATCGGCGCGGGCGGTGGGTACGTGCTGGCGACCCAGCAGGGCGGGCTGGTGGCCCTGTCCGCGTTCTACCTGGGCCACATCACCGCCGATTATGCCTGGAACACCTTCCTTGCCTCGGTCGTCGGATCGGGTTGCCGCTGGCTGAACGACCGCGTCTACCAAGGGCTCCTCGTGGTGTGCGGGCTGTTCCTCGTCTACACAGGGCTGCAGTTTGTGTGGACCGGAATCGGGATATTGTCAGCCAGCTAGCCTTTTCCCCGAGGTGCTGGAGGGCTGCACGGGTTTTTCCATTTGACAGGCTCTGCCGGCTGGGTATAGAATATGGAGCATAGCGCACCGATAAGGAGGTGTTCAAATGGCTCGTTCAAAGATCGAAGTGCCCTGGGATGTAGAATTTCCCCAAGTCTGCGCTCGCTGTACCGCCCCGGCCACAAAGACCAAGCGCGTCCAGATCCAGAAGCCTTCGGCGCAGCAATGGTTCTTCTGGTTCGGCCTCATCGGAGCTGCCATCGCCGGTGCAAGAAAAGGCGGATACGTGCGTTTCGAGGTTCCCTATTGCGATAGGTGCCGTCGACAGGACCATCTGCTCCTGTGGGCTGTTTGGGGCATGGCGCTACTGAGCGTGGTATTCTTGTGCGGCTCCATCGCGCTTGTCGCACAGGCCGAGGAGACGGCCGACGTGGCCGGCATCGTGGGTACCCTTGGTATGGTGATGGGTGCACTGATCTTGCTGTTCGCTACACCGGTGCTGGTGATTATACGGCGAGCCCACCAGGCGGTGCACGTCAAGCGCATCAACGAGCGTACTGAGAGCGTCCGCCTGGCCTTCCGCAGCCAGTCCTACTACGAACGGTTCTGGCAGGATAACTTGGAGCGGATCGTCCTGTTTGCGCTGCGCCATGACAAGCCGATGCCCGTTTCGCTGGATCATGCCATCGCCGCCGTCAGCGAGCGCATCGACGAGCAAAACCCGCGCTCGCCGGAAAGCTTGAGCGGCTACTTCCAGCGCGGGCAACTGTACCTGCAGGCCGGGATGTACGACCGCGCACTTGCCGACCTGGACGGGTTGGTCGGGGTGACCGGCTTTGAGAATCCGTATTTCCTGGAAGCCCAGTTCTTCCGCGGCCAGGCGCACATGCAACTGGGTAACACGATGCAGGCCCAGACCGATCTGGAGAACTATGTGCAAGCGTCGAGCGACCGCGCCAAGGTGCGGCAGGCGAAGCGGTGGCTCAAGCAATTGAGGCGCGCCTAGGGGAGGAAGGTATGAACGAGCCTGACTATCAGGCGGTCGAGGAAGGCCGCCGGGACGACGCTGCCCAGTCCTACATCGCCGGTCGGGTGAAAGCGGGAGCGTCCCGGGATGCCATCGTACAGGAGTTGATCCAGCGCGGCTACGAACCGGCCGTCGCAAGGGAAATGGTCGGCGGGGTCAGGCGGAAGCAAGCCTCTTCCGCCCGCAAATCCGGCCTGCTCCTTCTCATCGCCGGTCTCATCATCACGGTTATTTCCGTCGCACTGACCATTGCCAGCTACACGGCCGCCACTGAGCAGGGTGGAACCTACGTCGTCTGCTGTGGGCTGATCCTGTTCGGCTTGATTCTGACCTTTCGCGGCATCGCGCAGTTGATACGCGGGCGCGAGGTCAAGTAAGCGCGTCCGCGCGACCCTCACTGACGGTCTTTCGGCTGCGCTCAGGACAGGCGGCGGGCGGACGCCGCCTTGACAACACCCGTCGCCTGGGTAAAATGTGAGTGCGCCGGGTTTCCCGGCGTTGGAGGGTGGGGGGTAGCGCTGCCGATGATGGTGCTGCTTCCCCGCCACAAATAGCGATCCTGGAGGTGTGACCGGTACGATTGGGGTTTTGCCCCTGATCCGCCCACACAGCAACAGCGTGCCCCGTCACGATCTGCCCACACTGCCGCACACAACACAGAAGCCATAGCCGCCCACGGCGCAGATTCAGGCCAAGGGATACAGGTGACAAAAGTGTTGGGTTTCGCCTCTGGCTCAACCCAATCTACTGACTACATACTGGATTGCGGGCGACGGCCCCGCGCCGCTTGCCCTGCGCCGGGAAATGTGCTAACATAGTGCCGGTTTTGGCCCCAATCTGCGGGTGTGGTTAGGCGAAGGGACACAGGGAAACGGTGAACGGACAGGACA
>CAZWPV010000419.1:0-3048 GCA_964635485.1 uncultured Anaerolineales bacterium | reverse complement strand
AGCGCCATTCCCCTCCCCGCTAAAGCAGGGAGTCCCCTGGCGCGTCTATTATGGAGCGTTTTTCCAGGCCGCCGCGATTTGGAAATCGCGCTTACATCGCACTTCTGGCATCCTGCCTCCTGGCCCTCCTTGCCGCATGCGCTCCTCAGCCGCTGGCCGTCACGCGAGCACCTACCACCCTGCGATTGGTAGCCGCCGATTCCTGCGAGCCGCTGGCCGAGGCTCTGGCCGCCACCTACGAGGAATCCCACCCCTGGGTCACGGTGCACGTCGAGATCTATAACTCGATGCTGGCCGAACAAACGCTGCGGCAGGGTGAGGCAGACGCCGCCCTGCTTTCGTGGCTCGAGCCAGAGGAAAACGAAACCCTGTGGTCACGCCCCTTCGCCAGGGATGGCATCTCTGTTATCGCCCACCCCGGCACGCCGTTCACAGAGATGGGGCTGAGCTTCCTGCAGGAGATTTACCGGGGGCGAGTGCAGGAATGGGATGGCACAGTACTCACCGTCGTCAGCCGCGAAGACGGCTCGGGAACCCGCGCCGCGTTCGATGCCGCCGTGCTGCAGGGACGCGATACCACGCTCACCGCCGTGATGATGCCTTCCAGCAGAGCCGTCATCGAGTACGTGGCGCGCACGCCTGGAAGCATCGGCTACGTCTCGACGCTGTGGCTCCAAGACCCAGAGGCGAGCAACGTCAGGGTGTTGTCGGTGGAAGGCGTCTCACCCACCGCAGGCACGATCAAAGACGGGAGCTACCCACTCACCCGCTCACTGCAACTGGCAACCGTGGGCGAACCAACCGACGAAGCGCGCGAGTTCGCCCAGTGGGCCCTGGGGCCGAAGGGGCAGGCGGTCGGCGATTGAAATCGCCCAGAGGGCCTTCAGCCTATATGCTCATGACCTCGGCCAGCTCGCACAGATCAGGATCGATCGCCTTCTGGAAAGCGACCGCTTCCTCCAGCGGCGTCAGTGTGACAGCGTTTTCGACCCAGCCCACCATGTTGCCGGCCTGACCTGCCACCAACTCACGCACCGCCGCCGCGCCCAGTTGCGTCGCCAGCAGCCGGTCGAAGGCACGGGCCGGCCCGCCGCGCTGGACATACCCCAGCCGCGTAACCCGCACCGAGAAGCCGAGATCGTCTTTATGCTCGCGCAGTTGCTCGGCCAGAGCCTCCATGCCCGGCTTCCACCCCTCGGCGACGATGATGATGCAATGCGGTTTGCCACGAATGTAAGCATCCTCTATGAGGCGGTGGACCTCGTCAAACGGCGTCTCCACCTCCGGGATCAGAACCATCTCCGCCCCACCAGCGATGCCACTGACCAACGCCAGGTAACCAGAATTGCGCCCCATGGTCTCGACCAAGAAGGCACGGTTGTGGGAGGTCGCCGTATCCTTGATTTTGTCCACCGCATCGAGGATGGTGTCCAGAGCCGTATCGACGCCGATGGAGAGATCGGTGCCATTGACGTCGTTGTCGATTGTGCTGGGAATGCCGATGGTCGGAAAGCCCATGCGCCATAACTCTAACGCGCCGGTCAGAGAGCCGTTTCCGCCGATGACGACCAGCCCATCTATCTCGAAACGATTGAGCGTGCGCAGCGCTTGCTTGCGCCCACTAACCTCGTAGAACTCGGGGCAACGGGCTGTGCCAAGAATCGTGCCGCCATACCCGATGATACCGCCCACCGAACGGGCGTCCATCAGCTCCATTTCGCCATCGATCAGGCCGGCGTAGCCGCGCCGGATACCCATCACCTCCAACCCCAAGTGAATCCCCATGCGCACCACGGCACGGATGCAGGGGTTGAGGCCCGGGTTGTCCCCGCCGCTTGTCAACACACCGATTCTTTTCATCCAAACCTCCCGCGAGGTTGTTTGCCAAGTCTCGAGGCAGAGTCGGCGGCGCAACGTCGCCGACTCTGCCTCGGATTTCCAGGCTTTGCCTGGAAATCCGCTAGTACAGGTACATTGGCATGCCCAGCATCTTTTTCATCTTGGGCCGGTAGGTCGCGAGATCGTAGAAGGCTTCGAGATCGACCTTCCGCGCCTCGCCCGAGGGTGTGCTGGCCGAGACAAACGTGTAGCAACCGTTCTTGAGCGCGACCATGTTGCCGAAATTGCCCTGCTCGACCAGATCCATCGCCAAGTTGCCAAAGTTGGACGCCACCATCAAGTCGAGCGCGTCGGGCGGACCGGAGCGCATCAGGTAGCCGATTTGTTGGTACATCGTATTCGAGCCGGTGAGAGCCTGTAGCTTCTGGTTGAGGACCTGGCCGATGCCGCCCAGCTTTCTGTGGCCGAAGGAGTCGGCCTCGCCGCTTTCGACGACCTCGCCGCCCGTTTCGACCGCGCCTTCTGAGATGATCACCAGCGCGTAGCTGCTGGGGTTCTCGGCCTTGTCCTGCACCAACAACTCGGCCACCCTCTTCATATTGAAAGGCACCTCGGGAATGAGCGCACGGTCCGCACCCGAAAGGTAAGTCGAGTACAGAGCAGTCGCACCGCTGTGACGCCCGAACAGCTCGAACACGCCGATGCGCTCGTGAGAACCCACGGAAGAACGCATCTGGTTGATGTACTGCACGCAGCGGGTGATGGCTGTCGAGAAGCCCAGGCAGTAGTCGGTGCCGGGCACATCGTTGTCCATCGTCTTGGGAATAGAGACGACGGGAAAGCCTTCGCGGTGGATGCGCGCGCCGTACCCCAGCGTGTCCTCGCCCCCGATGGGCATCAGCACGTCGACCTCGAGGTTCTCAAGCGTCTCAAGCACGTGGAAGGTCAGATCCTGCGACTCATCGGGATCATAATCCCCGCTGGGGCGCAAAAAGTCTGGCGCGTCCTGCCACCTGGTGTTGCTGGGCTTGGTGCGTGAGGAGTGCAAGAAAGTGCCGCCGCTGCGGTCGATGGTGCGCACAGATGTCCTGGTGAGCGGCAGCACGTATTCCTCGTGTGTGGCGGGATCGTTGGGGTTGTAGAAAAGTAACCCGCGCCAGCCGCGCCGGATACCGAGAACCTCGTATCCGGCGTCAAGCGCTCGATTGA
>CAZWPV010000418.1:0-3057 GCA_964635485.1 uncultured Anaerolineales bacterium | reverse complement strand
AGGAGGCCGATTTCCTGCAGGCACCCGACGTGCGCGGGCAGAGCGATATTGTGATGGGGGATCGGGAGGATTGGGATCGTCTACAGCAGTTTCTGGAGACCCACGACTTGGCGGACCCGGCGAGCTACGCCTACGTCGAGAGCCAGGTGGATGTGGCCAATTTCATCGACTACAACATCCTGCAAATTTACGCCTCCAACGACGACTGGCCGCACCAGAACGTGCATCAATTTCGCCCATCTGTGCCGGGCGGGCGCTGGCAGTGGGTGTTTTGGGACAGCGATCGCGGATTCGCGGCTGAGCCGGTGGGGCGTGTGGACACCAACATCATGACCAATTTGCTGGAGCACGACGATCGATACACGGACGGGCGCGACAAGCTCCTGCTACGCAAGCTGCTGGGAAATCCTGGGTTTCGCGAGCGGTTTCTTTCGCGCACCGCCGATCTGCTCAACACGACGCTCGCCCCACCGTCCGTCATTGCCCAGATCGACGCCCTGGCCGCCGCGCTCGAGCCGGACGTCGCCTACGAAGCGAGCCGCTGGTCGGTCTCGAGCAACTGGGCGGCCAACGTCGAAGAGTTACGCGACTTTGCCCGGCGCCGGCCCGATTTCGTGCGCCAGCACATGGTCGAAAGCTTCGGCCTGGCCGGTACGGCGGTGCTGACCTTTGAGCCGCCGGCCGGTGGCGGCGGCCGCGTTGCCGTTAACAGCTTCGTACTGGACGACCTGCCTTGGCGGGGAATCTACTTCCAGGGCGTGCCAATTCAGATCGTGGCCGTGCCCGCGCCCGGCTACCGCTTTGCAGGCTGGGAGGACGCCGACCTCCCGCAGACAACAGCGTCGATCACGTGGACGGTCGATGGGCCGCGGACGTTCGTGCCGCGCTTTGAGTGCGTCGCCGTCGACGCGCCCCAGCCGGGTGACGTGATTTTTGTCGGTCACAGTATGGGTGAGGGCAGCCACCTGGAGGACGATTGGTTCGAGCTGCGGGTGACGCGGCCCGGCAGCGTCGACCTGCGCGGCTGGCGCGTGACGGATAACGACACCAAGACGGCGACCGACGAAGGGTCGTTGGTCTTTGGCGACGCCCCATCTCTTGCCAGTGTGCCTCGCGGCACGACGATTCGCGTCGTCGCGGGGCGGGCGAGCGACGAGTCGCGGGCGGGCGACAAGTCGCGGGCGAGCGACGAACCGCTTCCGCAGGATGACCTGGGCGCCTGGGATCGGCAGATGGTGCTGTACGTTGGCAATGAAAATTTGAATGCGAGCGCCGATCCTGGGTTCAACCTGGGCTCCAGGGACAACCTGGTGCTCCTGGCCCCCGGTCCTACAGAGGCGTTCGACGACGACGTCGGCATTGCTTTTGTTGCGAATGGTTCTGCTGTAACGCCGGCGACCTTTGGCATCCTGGCCGACGGCGTGACATTTGACAGTCATTAGGAGGTGTTATGGATAACGTGCTTGATCTCACAAGCCCTGCTCCGTTGTCGTTGACGACGTTGGCGACCAATTTGCTGTTGTGCATCGTTCTTTCCAGCGCCGTGGCCTGGTTCTACACGCGATACGGCAGGTCGCTTTCAAACCGTGCCAGATTCGCGCGCACGCTGCCGGTCCTGGCGCTGACGACCGTACTGATCATCTCGGTGGTCAAGTCGTCGCTGGCCCTGTCACTGGGCCTGGTCGGCGCGCTCTCGATCGTGCGCTTCCGCACCGCCATCAAGGAGCCGGAGGAGTTGCTCTATCTCTTCATCGCCATCACGATCGGGCTGGGGTTGGGGGCCGATCAGCGGTTGCCCACCATTTTGGCTATCGTCGTGATCCTGGGATATCTCTTCACCCGAACGCTGCTTTCGCCTCGTTCTGCGAAGAACAACCTGTTCCTGAACGTCCTGGCCCAACCCTCGGACGACCTGTTCTCCCGGATCAACCAGTTGCTGCTCAAGCACGTCAAGTCCGCCGACCTGCGCCGGCTGGACCGCAGCAAATCGACCTTGCAGGCCACGTATCTTATCGCGTGCCACGACGACGAGATGCTGGGCGCCCTGATGGACGACCTGTGCGTGCAAATTCCCGATGGTGAGTTCAGCTTTGTGGAGCAAGATAACACCCTGGGGGGCTAGATGAAGATCGGCAAACAAAAGCCCCGCCGATTTTGGGGTATCCTGGCGTGGTTGGGAGCCCTCGCCCTTTTATTGGTTCTGGGTCTGGCTATCAGCGGCCAGGAGTGGGTCGGCGCACTGGGCGACCTGCAGGCGTTGTGGGTCCGACTCTCTCAGCCCACGGCGAGCGACCTGCCTACCCTCGTCGTCGATATGAACTTTGCGTCGTATAACGACGTCCTTAGCCAGCGTGAGCAGGCGCTGGGAGACGGCGTCTATATTCCATCGGGACAGGATTTCGTCACCGCCACCATCCGCGTCGACGATGCCGTCGTCCCGGTCAGGATGCGCCTATTGGAAGGTCCTGCCGATCACCTGGGAGAGGACGAGAAATGGGGCTTTGAGGTGCGCACGCGCCAGAGCCAGCAACTGCTTGGCATGCAGCGGTTCTACCTGCAGGACCCGGCGGACAATAACTGGCTGGGCCAGTGGGCGTTTGCCCGCGCGCTGGAGCGCGAGGGAGTTCTGACGGCCCGCTACCGGTTCGTCCACCTGATCTTTAACGGGGACAACTGGGGCATCTATGCGCTCCAGGAGGGGTTCGGCAGCGAGTTGCTGGCCGCTCAAGGGCGATCTGAAGGGGTGATCGTCCGCTTCGATGCCGACCTGCTCTGGCGGTCGATCGCCCACTTCGGCGATGCGCGGGCAGCCTATGCCGATCCGATCGCCAACCTCACCGCTGCCGACTTTTCGTATTTCGAGGTGGATGCCTTTCGCGACGCCGACATCGCCCGCGACCCCGCGCTCTCTGCGGAGCGGGATCAAGCGCTGGTGATGCTGCGTGCGCTCCAGGCGGGCGAGGTGGCGGCCTCGGAGGTGTTCGATGTCGAGCAGTACGGGTGCTTCCTGGCCCTGGCCGACCTGTGGGGCGCGACCGAGGGGGCGTCGCTGGTGAA
>CAZWPV010000417.1:0-3072 GCA_964635485.1 uncultured Anaerolineales bacterium | reverse complement strand
GCCAAAGCCCGCCAGCGCACCGTAGATCAGGCCGTCGAGGACGTTGTCGAACTCGCGCCGATAGCGCCAGGCGATAAAGAGGACCACCAGCCCCTTCAGCGCCTCCTGCAGCAGCGGGGCGACCAATCCCAGCCGCACCGCCTCCAGCGCCTGGGGGCCAATCAGATCGGGCGGCAGGCTGAAGAACAGCTCCACCGCCAACGCCATCAACACCGCCGGGATAGCGCCCCACAGGAAAGCCGTGGCCAGCAACCGCTTCGGCTCCTTCTCGTACCGGTCGACCCAGTAAAGTACACCGATGTAGGCGAGCGACGGCACCACCGCCGCAGACACCGCCAGAGCCACCCCGGTCACCACCTGGTGCGCGGGCAGAATGGAGCCGATCCACACCAGGTCGGGCGCGTCCCACGTCGCCTCGACCGTCTCCGTCGTCGATGGCTCCAGGGCCGAGCCGCCGCCCTGGATCGCCAGGGTCGCCTCGCCGCCAGGCGCAAAGGCCAGCACCGCCTCGCCCGATTGCGCAAGGCGCACGTCGTCGAAGCGCATCTCGACCACGTAGCCTTCCCCGGCATCGGGCCATCGGGCGACGACGTCGCAGCGCGTGCCGGAGGGGGCGGAGATCTCTGCTCTGGCCCCCGCCGGCGGTGGATCGGCGTGCAGGATAGCCACGTTGCCCAACGCCTCGGCCTCCGGGAGCGTGCGGCCATCCACGTCGGTCAGACGCACCTGCGCCTCATCAGCGTCCACCCCGACCACCTCCACCCGCAGCCGGTTTGCGTACCACACGTCGGTATCCAGCGGCTGGGCCATGCCCCAGGCGTAGGGCGCCTCCCACTGCTCGCCCTTGTCGGCCGGTCCCAGCGGCCCGCCGAAATCGCTCTGGGCGGCCAACTCGCCCCAGTGACCACGGAAGGGCAGCCACTCCGCCCCCGGCCACGATTCGGAGCCTGCCGTCACGTCCAAGCGGGCAGGAAGCAAAATGACCTCCGGGATCACGCACCCGGCGGAACCGGTGCGATCCATGATCTCGATCCGCGTGTTGCCGACGTCCTTGCCGTTGGGATAGACCTCGTCCCCGGCAAAGTAGTTGGCGTGGGAGCCTTGCGCCACGTAGGCCACCGGGTGGGTGGATCCCTCCACCGGGGCATGATCCCACGCCCGGCGCGTGCCACCATGATGCTGGCCGAGCACCACCCACTGCGGCTCGCCCGCGTCGGTCAGGATCACCTGCACCATCTCCCAATCGCCCTCGTGCTTGTTGAACCAGTCGTTGTAAAAATAGAACGCCCAATATTGGATGGTGATGGTGCCCGGCACCTCGTCCCGCACCACGTGGGCATAGACGGCCACGGGAGGCCCGCCCGCCTCAGGGCTCAGCACCGCCTCGTAGTAGAACCGATGGGCGGAGTAGTTGGTGTAGGCCGAACTGCCGCCATCGCCGTACCACACATCGAGAAAGTGCCCCTCGTCGCTCTCTAGATCGAGCAGGTCGGGGACGGACAGGCTGAGGAGGACGTTGGCGTCGAACCACAGCCGGCGGCTCTGGCGCAGCCGGGCCTGCTCGACGATCACCTCCACCGGCTGGGGACGAAAGACCTCATCGGGGTGAAAGGTGAACACCGGGGCGTAGCGAAGGGCGAGATCGAGGTCGTCGCCGGGGAGCGGCTCGTCCGCCAGGGCAGGAAAATCGCAGACCAAAAACACTGCTATTAGCAACATCCAAGCAACGAGCCACCGCTCTCTCATCGCCGCACCTCCCAAAAACGCGGATTTTGCAAATTGTACGCCATTTGACCTTTCCAGACAAGGATGGTAAACTAGCTTTGTAGGGCGAAGTAGGCTTTGACTGTACGCTAGAGACTGTCCAGGCTTGCGGAGACTGGACGGTCTTTTTGCTACAGCGGCCCATTCCGCCATATCGATAGCGGGCCTAAAGCCCCGAGCAGACAGCGGTACACTGTACCAGGAGGAAAGAGAAAAGAATGGCCAAGAAACTTTACGTCGGTAACCTAAGTTACTCGACAACCGAGGGCACTCTGTCCGAGCTTTTCGGAGCAATCGGAGAGGTTGCCTCGGTGAATCTTATCACAGATCGTATGTCAGGCCGATCCAAGGGCTTTGCCTTTGTCGAGATGGCGGAAGAGAGCGCGGCAGAGCAAGCCATCGCCGAACTTAATGGCAAGGAAATGGACGGGCGCACCATCAAGGTGGCAGAGGCACGCCCGCGACGAGAGCGAGGCGACAGTTGGGGCGACGGCGGCGGACATCGCGGACGCTACTAGGTTTCCTTAGCCACGACAAACAACCGCACGGCTCCTCCGCAGGCCGTGCGGTTTTACTTCTCCCATCACTGTACCCAGGTACAAGAGCGATTTCGGCCATAGGGTCGATGGCAAACAGGCCGGGATGTGATATACTGGTGCCAAGTCCGACCAAAAACCCCACTCTTATTTGAAAGGAGTTGCTATGTCTACCAGACCTAGAACCTACAGCTATGCTGCTACAACCAACCGCTCGCTTTACCGAGTCCAGACTGTCCTACGTACCTGGATCTGGCTCGGCATTTTCATTCTGATGGCTGCCCTCACGCTCGCCTTAGCGGGACTGGCGAGCCTGATCTCACCCTACGTAGCCATTCCCATACTCGCGATCGGCGGCCTGGCCTCCTTCGTCATCCCAGGCATGTTCAGCAGTTGCCTGTACATCATCCCCGAGTTCGAGCGCGCGGTGGTGCTCAAGATGGGCAAGTTTGTTGGCGTCAAAGGGCCGGGCAAGTTCTGGGTCATCCCCTATCCGCCCTTCTACCAGTCGGTGGCGGCCAGGCTCGATACCCGCGTCCAGACCCGCGTCATCACCGCCGCCGAGACGCTCACCGCCGATAACGTGCCCGTGGGCTGTGAGGCCGTCATCTTTTGGCGCGTGGAGGATCCAGAACGCGCCGCACTGAAGGTAGCCAACTATGCCGAGGCCGTCTTCCAGGCCGCCAATAGCGCCCTCAAGGACACCGTCGGCACACTTGAACTGACCGACATGCTGGGCGAGCGGGATAAGGTCGCCGAAAAACTGGAGAAC
>CAZWPV010000416.1:0-3078 GCA_964635485.1 uncultured Anaerolineales bacterium | reverse complement strand
GAAGTGCTGACCCCGCCGGTGGGCCGCAACCCGGAGGAACTGATCCGCCAGATCAAGGCCTATCAACACGTCCGGGCCACGGGCGAGGTGATGCCGTCCGGCTGGCAGCCCGGCGACCCGACGCTCAAGCCCGGCCCAGACCTGGCAGGAAATGTTTGGAAGGTTTGGAAACCGTAGCACCCGCCGAGCTCAAAGCCAGCGTGACCGATCCCCCAATCGGTGAGTGAAAAAGTATGGGCGAGAAAACTCGCAAGAACGTGTACGACGCTTTCGTGGGCGAGGCCAAGGCGCATCACCGGCTCTTGGCCTTTGCCCGCAAGGCGGAAGAGGAGGGCCATCCGCAAATAGCCAAGCTGTTCCGCGCCGTCGCCACGGCCGAAGGCGTGCACGCCGAACGGCACCTGCGGCTGATGGGAGAGACGGTCGTCCAGAGCACAGAAGCCAATCTGCAATCATCCTTCGAACGTGAGAGCACCGTCAACCGGGTCACCTACCCCGAGTTCATTCGAGAGGCAGAGGAAGAAGGTGAAAGCCTGGCCGCGGTGACCTTTAGTCAGGCGCGGGACGTGGAAGAAAGGCATGCCGGGCTCTACAAGCAGGCGCTGCGGACCATGCTGCGTGAAGAGACGCACGACTATTACGTCTGCCCGGTGTGCGGCTTCATCACGGAGAGAGGGGCTCCCAACGAGTGCCCCATCTGTGGCGCAAAGAAAGAACAGTTTGTTCAAATCGGTTAGGTATCACAGAAAGGAGATCGAAAATGAGTGACAAAAAAACATTGACCACTGCGGCGGGAATACCCGTTCCCGATAACCAAACTTCCCTCACAGCCGGAGAGCGCGGCCCAACGTTGCTGCAAGACCACTTTCTGATCGAAAAACTGGCCCACTTCAATCGGGAACGTATCCCTGAGCGCGTGGTCCACGCCAAGGCAGCCGGCGCTTTTGGAACATTCACCGTGACCCAAGACATCACCCGATACACGAAGGCCAAGTTGTTCTCGGAGGTTGGGAAACAGACCGAGGTCGTCGGTCGATTCTCCACCGTGGCGGGCGAAAAAGGCTCCGCCGATACGGTGCGCGACGTCCGAGGCTTTGCGCTCAAGTTCTACACCGAAGAAGGCAACTGGGACATGGTGGGGAACAACACGCCGGTGTTCTTTATCCGCGACGCCATAAAGTTCCCAGACTTTATTCACACCCAAAAGCGCGATCCTCAAACGAACACCAAGTTGGACACCGCGCAGTGGGATTTCTGGTCCCAGGTTCCGGAATCGCTCCACCAGGTGACGATTCTTTTCTCGGATCGCGGTATTCCGCAGGGCATCCCGTACATGAACGGCTACGGCAGCCACACGTACAGCTTTATCAACGCCGACGACGAGCGGTTCTGGGTAAAGTTCCACTTCAAGACCCAGCAGGGCATCCAGTGCATGACCCAGGCAGAGGCGGACAAGCTCGCCGGCCAGGACCATGACTATCACACCCGCATGCTGTTCGAGGCGATAGAGCGGGGAGAGTATCCCAAGTGGACGTTCTCCGTCCAGATCATGCCGGAGGTCGAGGCGGAAGGATATCGCTGGAATCCATTCGACCTGACCAAGGTCTGGCCGCACGGCGACTATCCATTGATCGAGGTCGGGGTGTTGGAAATGAATCGCAACCCGCAGAACTATTTTGCCGACGTCGAGCAGGCCGCGTTCTCGCCGGCGAACGTGGTGCCCGGCATCTCCTTCTCCCCATGCAAAATGCTCCAGGCGCGCATCTTTGCCTATGCGGACGCACATCGCTATCGCCTGGGCGTGAACTACGACCGTCTGCCGGTAAATGCTCCTCACGCAACAGAGATGGTGAACACTTACCAGCGTGATGGCACCATGCGGTTCGACGACAACGCCGGTCCGGCGGTGAACTATGAGCCCAACAGCTTTGGCGGGCCGATAGCCGATCCGGCCTACAAAGAGCCGCCGCTCAAGATCTCGGGCGACGCCGACCGCTACGAACAGGAACGGGGGGTGGACGACGACTACGTTCAACCTGGAAATCTCTACCGACTGATGCCACCCGACGAGCAGAAACGGCTGATCGAGAACATCGTCGGGAGTCTCAAGAAGGTTCCGAAGGAGATTCAGGAAAAGATGGCCGAGCATTTCACCAGAGCGGACAAGGACTATGGCGCGGGTGTCGCCAAGGGATTAGGGCTCGCATAACGCAGGATAACCACACCTAGACGCCATCGTGCAGAAGGCGCTAACACCTTCTGCACGATGGCTAGCTCAGTCAGGCACAGACCAGTTGCAGCAAGTGTCTGCTGGCCAAACATCACTCGAAGCCGATACACAGAGGGTGACCCACCCCGGTAATTTGCCATGGAAGACAAAGCACGGTAATATAGAGTTGCGTCTCGGGAGATGCGAGAAATGGCAGAGCAAGAGTTGAATCTTCTGGATGCCATCCAGATCGCCAAGGAAGCCGAACAAAAGGCAGCGGCCTATTACGCCGACGCCGCCGGGAAGACATCCTCGATAGCTAAAGGGCTCTTCGATCAACTGGCCGAATTTGAGCACTATCACTACGAGAAGCTGTCCAGCCTGGAAAAGTCCTTGCGCGACGAGGGCGCTTTCATCGAGTACGAGGGCAGAGAACTGACGTTCCCGACGCGCGGCGAGATTGAAAACCCCATCGAAGAGCCGGAAAAAATGAGCTTGATGGAGGTCGTGAGCCTAGGTATTGATATTGAGCGCGAGGCCGAAAAGCGGTACACCGCCCTCGCCGAACAGACCGCCGACCCAGCCGGCCGATCCATGTTCGAGAGACTGGCTGAAGAGGAGCACGCCCACTACCGCATTCTCCGCAGTGTGTACTGGAGCCTGAACAACCGTGGGGTGTGGGAGTGGCCGAAGAAGTGAGTCGTGTATAGGAAAACCCATAAATCAAAAAGGAGGCCAATCAAAAATGGGAACAAAAGCACGTGAAATCATAGGTATGGACGCGGAAAAGCTCGTCGAGCAACTCAACAAGGCTCTCGCAGACGAATGGCTGGCATACTACCAATACTGGATCGGGGCTAAGGTGGCCA
>CAZWPV010000415.1:0-3084 GCA_964635485.1 uncultured Anaerolineales bacterium | reverse complement strand
GGTGTGGATGCCGCTCTCGGCCACCAGCGTGACGTCCGGCGGCACGGAGGGGCGCAGCCGCTCAGTCGTCGCCAAGTCGACGGCGAAGGTGCCTAGGTCGCGGTTGTTGACGCCGATCAGGCGCGGCCGGAGCGCCAACGCGCGTCGCAGCTCGGCCTCGTCGTGCACCTCGATCAGGGCCATCATCCCCAGCTCGCGTGCGAGGCGGTGGAGCGTGTGCAGTTCCTCGTCGCTCAGCATGGCCACGATCAGCAGCACCGCATCCGCCCCGGCGGTGCGCGCCTCGTAGACCTGGTACGGATCAAACACAAAATCCTTGCGCAAAAGGGGCAGGTCCACCTCTTCCCGAATGGCCCGCAGGTCATCGAGGTGGCCCTGGAAAAAGTGCTCGTCGGTCAGCACGCTGATGGCGGCAGCGCCGTTCTGCTGATACGTGCGCGCCAGGCGCAGCGGATCGAAATCCTCCACCAGCAGCCCACGCGAGGGCGAGGCGCGCTTCACCTCAGCGATCAGGGCCGGGCGCGAAGAGCTTTCTCGCAAGGCGGCCACGAAATCGCGAGGTGGCGCGGCCCGTGCGGCCTCGGCCTGAACGTCGGTCAGGGGCCGCGCCTGTTTACGCTTAACCAGCTCGGTGCGTTTGTAGGCAAAGATGTCGTCTAGAATTGTCATTGGCTTTTTTATTGCGGCTGTTTTATAGGACGCAGATGCTTGGCGCAGATAAGCACAGATTCTTCTTCTCAATCTGCGTGAATCAGCGTTAAGCATTTGCATTCTAGCCATTCACCAGGCTCTGGCTCATCGCCACCATCGCATCCAGCTTTTGCAGCGCCGCGCCGCTCTCCAGGGACTGGGTGGCCTCGCCCAGCGCAGCGTCAAAGTCGCCGGTGACCAGCGAAAGAGCCGCAGCCGCGTTGAACAGCACCACGTCGCGACAGGGACCTCGGTCCTCGTTGTTTAACACCTCGCGCATCCTCTGGGCGTTGTCGTCCGGATCGCCGCCACACAGGTCGTCGGCGGTGGCGGGGCGCAGGTTATAGTTAGCAGCGTTCAGCTCGTAGGTGGAGACGCTGCCGTCCTTGAGGTGGCTCACCTTGTTGGGCCCACCGGTCGTCAGTTCGTCCATCCTGTCGTGGCTGTGGACGACGAACGCGCCACCACTGCCCAGCTCACCCAACACCTCAGCCAGCGACTCGGTGAGGGCGGGGTCGTACACACCGATGAGCTGGTGGGTCGCCCCGGCGGGGTTGGTGAGCGGTCCGAGCACGTTAAAGATGGTGCGCTGGCCCAGCTCGCGGCGCGGGCCGATGGCGTGCTTCATCGCCGGGTGGAACTTTGGGGCGAACATGAAGCCGATGCCCACCTCGTCGATGCACTGTCCCACCTGCTCGGGGGTGAGTTCCATACTGACCCCCAGGGCCATCAGCACGTCGGCGCTGCCGCAGCGAGAAGAGGCGGCGCGGTTGCCGTGCTTGGCCACTTTGCGGCCTGCTCCGGCGATGACGAAAGCGGCGGCGGTGGAGATGTTGAAGGAGTGGGAGCCATCACCGCCGGTGCCGGCGGTATCGAGCAGCGGCTCGCCGTTGTCCAGTGTCACCGGGACGCGGGCGACCTGCTCGCGCATGGTGCGGGCGCTGCCGGTGATCTCTTCCACTGTCTCGCCCTTCATGCGCAGGGCGACCAGGTAGCCGCCGATCTGTGCCTGCGTCGCCTGGCCGGTCATGATGATGTCCATGGCCTCCTTGGCCTCGGTGGCGCTTAGGTCTTGGCCGTTGATCACTTTTGCGATATAGGGTTTTAGCATCTTTAGCCTCCTTTGTTCAGTCTCCGAGAATGTAGACGTTATCTCCAGTCTGCACGGGACCCGGCATTAGCACCTTTGCATAAACACGCGCCCAGGCAGGGTGTTGCTCCTGTGCAATGCGGTCGGTTGCGCCGTCGGCGAACGAACCTGCGATCTTGGCGCAAGGCAGGGTGTATTTGGTGATCTCGACGACCACCTCATTCCCCAGCAGCAAGCGCGTCCCCGGGATCACCTGTGCCCAGTCCAGCCCGGTCAGCGTCAGGTTCTCGCCGATGGAGCCGGGAAAGATGGGATGTCCCTCGCCCTGCAGCGCGGTGATGCGCTCCAGGGCGTACAGGCACAGCGCCTGCTCAGGCCCGCCGTGATGTTTGGTATTGGCCTGGCGATCTCCCGCCAGTCCCAGCGGGGTGACCTTGGCCTCGCGTACCGGCAGCTTGGGCACGCCGCCGTTGGATAGGTTGATCTGGTGGATGCGCGGGTCTTGCATAAGCGTTACTCGCTGTCTAGGGAATGATGAACCCCACTTTGCGTTTGATCTCTTGGACCTTCGGCTCGGCCACGGCTCGCGCGCGCTCGGCGCCCACGGCCAGGATGCGGTCGAGCTCGGCCGGATCGGACATCAGCGCGTGATACCGCTCGCGGATGGGGCGCAGTGCCTCGACGACGACCTCGGCCACCTCTGTCTTGAGATCGCCATACCCTTTGCCCTCAAAATGGGCCTCGATGGTCTCCTGGCTCTCGTCCGTCAGCAGCGCGTAAATTTCCAGCAGGTTGTTGATCCCCGCCTTTTCCTCTGCGTCGCTGAACACGATCTCGCGCCCGGTGTCGGTGACAGCGCGCTTGATGACGTAGCGAATCTCGTCCGGCTCGTCGGCGAGCTTGACGGCGTGGCCGCGAACCTCCATTGCTTTGCTCTTGCTCATCTTGGCCGTTGGATCGTCGAACGCCCGGATGCGCGCGCCGCTCTCGGGGATGACGGGTTCGGGAATGACAAAGGTCTCGCCGTAGATGTAGTTGAAGCGCTGGGCGATATCCCGCGTCAGCTCGACGTGCTGCTTCTGATCCTCCCCCACGGGCACCTCGTCCGTGTCGTAGAGCAGGATGTCGGCAGCCTGGAGCACTGGATAGTCCAGCAACCCCATGCCGACGCTTTCCTGCTGTTGCGATTTCATCTTGTATTGTGTCATTCTCTCTAGCCAACCGACCGGTGTGACGCAGTTGAGGAGCCAGCAGCCCTCGGCGTGGGCGCGCACGTGGCTCTGGATAAAGATGGTGCTTTTCTC
>CAZWPV010000414.1:0-3100 GCA_964635485.1 uncultured Anaerolineales bacterium | reverse complement strand
CCCCCCCGGGGGGGGGGGGGGGGGGCCCCGCCCCCCCCCCCCCCACACCCCCCATCTTTCCCTACTTACCGAGAAGATACTTTCATTGTGTAGTTGCAGGGCTATTGTACCCGGAAAGACAACCTTGGCAAGAACAAAAACCACATCCTGACCAAAGGGCTATAGTCATTTTCCCAATGTTGCGATATAATACAACCTAAAGATCGCCGAGGCCAACTACTGATTCGAACGTGACTTTCTAAACTGTCTGGCTATTCCCCAGGCATATACGGGCGCAAAACCTTAAGTTTCATATGCTCGGATCAGTAAGGCAGTTCTAAACAGGCTCAAAGCGCCCGCGCTGTTCACCCGCCTGAATCGGCAAGCCAAGAAAAGGAAAGCCGCGCACACGTTAGGTGTGTTCCCCCAGCCATCGTCGCCAAACGAGAATGGACCATAGATGAGTGAGGCTCAACGAAAAAAGTCTCGCAAACATCTGACCATAGGCTATCTGACTCAGTGGGTTGGACCTGGGCATCGAAGCACGTGGCCTGGGATTCGCGATATGGCCTGCAAGCATGACGTCGATCTAATCTGCTTCCCCGGGGGCCAACTGCGCCCCCCCCACCAGTTCAAACAGCGTAACGTGATTTACGACCTAGTCGATCCAGAAAGCCTCGACGGATTGATTCTGAGGAGCGAGGCGTTATCAGCCCACATCCCTCCCGAAGAATTTGAAGCGCTCTATAAAAAGTACAGCCCGCTTCCGATGGTCAGTATCGCTAGAACTTTGCCAGATATTCCCAGTATATTGGTGGATAATGCACAGGGCATGCATAGCGTCGTCACCCATCTCGTCGAAACCCATGGCTACCGGCGCATCGCCTTCATTCGCGGGCCAGAAAACCATCAGGAGGCAGAGCAAAGATACCACGCCTACACTCAAGCCCTGGCCCAGTATGACATCCCCTTGGACCCGGAGCTCGTCGTAGCCGGTGATTTTACGCAGCACGCAGGGGCAGAAGCCACCCGCTTGCTGCTCAATCAGCGAGGACTGTTGCCGGGGAAAGACATTGAGGCAATCATAGCAGCCAACGACACCATGGCCCTCGGCGTGATGGAGATATTGCAAACACAAGGGGTGCGCGTGCCGAGCGACGTAGCTCTCGTCGGTTTCGACGACAGAGAGGCATCCAGGTACACGATACCCCCTCTAACAACCGTACAGAACCCGCTCTATGAGCTGGGCGCACAGGCCGCCGAGACGCTGCTGGCCCTGATCGATGGTCGTGATGTACCGGAGTGTACGGTACTGCCGCTGCACCTCATCGTCCGCCAGTCGTGCGGCTGCCCGCTATCGACCGCGCTGCAAGCCGCTATAGAGCCAACGATCCCCCAATCGTTGAAACAAGACAGTAGCAAGACCCTCTCTACCCAACGAGAGGACCTTCTATCCACGCTGACCCAATCTGTCTCTACTCCTATTGACATTCAATGGGCAGGGCCATTGTTGGATGCCTACATCGCCGAAGTGGAAGGGGAAGGTGGTGCATTCCTCATCACTCTTGAGGATATCCTGCGTCGAGCAGTAGCATCCGACATAGACGTGTTCGCCTGGCAAGATGCACTCTCGTCGCTACGTCGCCACACACTACCCCACCTAAATCGCGATAGCGCATCCCGTGCCGAAGCCATCTTGGGCCAGGCTCGACTGCTTGTCGGCGACATCGCCCGCCGACAGGAGGGGCACCGGGCCTTCTTGGCGACCAGGCAGTTACAGGGACTACAACGACTCGATTTTACGCTAACTACCAGCTTTGATTTGAGCGAGCTTATGGACGTGGCCAGTCGAGAAATACCCAAGACAGGCATCCTGAACTGCTACATCTCACTGTTCGAGGATCCAGAAAATCCCACCGATCAGGCCAGGTTGATCATGGCACTCGATGGAGGAAAGCGTGTCGATCTTGCCCCTGGAGGACGGCTTTTCCCCTCTCGCCAGTTGATACCCGATGGCCTGCTTTCTCCAGAACAGCGCCACAACCTGGTGCTCGAGCCATTATACCTTCACGATCACCAGCTAGGGTTTGCCCTCTTCGAAATAAAGCCTTCGCAAGAAGAAGCCTGTGACATGCTGCAGAGGCTACTCAGCAGCGCCTTGCAGGGAGTGTTGCTCTTGCAGGCACGGCAGGAGGCGGAGGCAGCGCTGGAGAAGGCGTATGCCGGGATGGAAAAGCAGGTCCAGGAGCGGACGGCCGAGTTACAAAAAGAAATAGTCGAACGCAAACGGGCAGATGAAGCGCTAAAGCACAGACTGGAGCAATTGGCAGCCCTGAGCCAGGCATCCCAGGCCGTGACGGCCTTCCTGGAACCCGACCAAGTGCTGGCCGAGATCGTGTCCCTGGCCAACGGTGTAGTGGATTCGGACTACACTGGCGTCATATTGGTAGACGAGGCCGGCAACATAGGGCGAAGCGCCGAGAATCTGCCGGGTTTGCAGGCCCTGAAGTATCGCATCCGAGACGATGGCTTCACCCACTGGATCGTCCGTCTGCGCCGGGCAGTGGTCATCGACGAGATCGAAGAAGATGGCACAGTGCGCCCCAGCCTGGGCGAAGGCGCGCCAACCAAGGCCAACCCGCTCCTCATAGAAACCGGCATCAAATCACTCGCCGGCCTGCCGCTGATGGTCAAAAACCGGCTACTGGGCGTGCTCTACCTGCACAGCCTGCGCCCTCATGCGTTCGGCGGCCAACTGTTTCTGTTATCCGCTTTCGCCAACCAAGTGGCCATCGCCATCGAGAACGCCCGGCTGTTCCAGGCCGAGCAACGACAGACACAGAGATTGACCCTACTGGCCGACGTCGCCCGCGTCGCTGCCACGACCTTTGACGCCGACGCGCTGCTGCAGGCTGTAGCCGAGAGCCTTTCCCGCCATTTCAACTACCCGCGGCTTGGAATTTTCACACTGGACGACGATGGACAAACGTTAACCCTGCGCGGACGCAGCACTGAAACCACCGCTCTCGACGAGCTGGCAACGCCCGGGTCCTACCGCCTGACAATCGAACAAGGAGTCTCCGGCTACGTCGCCAGAACAGGGGAATCGTATCTCGCGCCC
>CAZWPV010000413.1:0-3105 GCA_964635485.1 uncultured Anaerolineales bacterium | reverse complement strand
AATCATCAGCGAAACCGAGCTTTTTCCAATCAGTTCCTCGGGCGTGTAGCCCAGCAACTCGGCTGCCTTGCGATTGACAAACGTGATCTGTCCTGCTGCGTCTTCCAGAAGGATGCCCTCTTCCAGGCTCTGTACGATGTTCTCATTGAACGCTCGTAGCCTGTCGGTCTCTGCGTATAACTGGGCGTTCTCAATGGCGATGGCTGCCGCCGCGGCCAATGGTTCCAGTAGTTCCAGATCCGCTGTGTCAAAGCGGTCGATCTCTGCGTCCACTACCTGGAGCACGCCGATCACACCTTCCTTGACCTTGAGCGGCACGCTGAGCACGGAGCGCAGCGTCAGGCCTGTTTCCCGATCCACCTGCTTGTAGTGGCGTTCGTCGGCCATGATGTCCGGCACGATCAGGCTCTCGCCGCTGCGCACCACCCACCCGGCAAGCCCTTCCCCGGGCGCCAGCCGCCAGCCTCGGACGATTTCATTCTGCGGGCCGGTGGCCTGCCGGCAGATTAGTTCGTTCGTCTCCGGGTCGATCAGCCAGACCGAGGTGGCTACCACGCCTAACAGGTTCCGCACTTCCTCCAGGACGGTGACGAGCACTTGATCCAGGTCGAGGGTGGAGCTGAGCGTTTGCCCGGCGCGGTTGAGCAGTTCCATCTCGCGGGCGCGCTGCCGCAGTGTTTCTCTAGCTTCCGTCCGCATCATTTCGGTTCGGGCGCGCTCGATGGCATAGCGTATCGCGCGCGCAAGCAAGTCATCATCCACCTGCCCTTTGACCAAATAGTCCTGCGCCCCTTCCCGGACGGCCTGGGCAGCCAGGTCTGTGTCGTCAAGGTTGCTCAGCACGATGATGGGCATTTGTGGGGCTTGTGTGTGTACCTTGATGAATGTATCAAGCCCTTGGCTGTCCGGCAGCATGAGGTCTAGCAAGATGACGTCAGGCTTTTCAACAGCCAACTGCTCCAGGCAGGCCGAAAGCCGATCGGCGTGTTCTAGGCTGTACGAGAAGCCTTTCGCGTTGATCAGCATCCTCCGTATAAGACGGACGTCCGCGGGGTTGTCCTCGACCAGCAGGATTGTCAAGTTTGCGTTCTGCATCTTTTTGCTCCAGGGCTGGCTGAATAGCGGCTACACGTAATCATTATAGACCAGCAGGGGAGGGCAGTCAAACTCCTGTGTTGCCAAGCCCAGTAGGTGTTCAAGATGGATAACTCCGGCCTATTCCGAAAATAGACCCTTTCCCCCACCTAGCCTCCTCCTTCGGCAAGCTCAGGACGGGCTCCGCCACGGGGGGCGGGACTGGACGTCCCCCTCCCTCGGTGGGAGGGGGACGCGCGGCAACACGCGAAGGGGGAGGCACTTTCGTCGTTCAAGGTGGACGCAGTTCGTGGCAACTGCCTACATTTGACGAATCTGGGAAGCGATGCTAGACTATTCACGGTGCATATTCCGTATTTTGCTGGGGTTCTATCCCGATCCCTCCATTTGCCGCGCGCGGCGATGGACTTGTATCGCGGACTTCGCCTTGTTCGAGGTGGGCCCACAGGACGGCGGCATGTACGGGGTGTTGCGGGGGGAAATCTCCAGCGCACTGCAGGGAGCGCTACTGCTGCAGGCGCGCAAGGAGGCAGAGGCAGTGCTGGAGAAGGCGTACTCAGAGATTGAGCAGCAGGTGGCGGAGCGGACGGCGGAGCTGGAGCGAGAGGTCGAGGAGCGGGAGCGGGCGCAAGCGGAGAGCGTCCGCTTGCAGTGCCAGGTGATCGAGGCGCAGCAGCGGGCGATCCAGGAGCTGTCGACGCCCATCATTCCAGTGCTGGAAGGCGTGATCGTCATGCCGCTGATCGGCTCTATCGACACGCTGCGCGCCAGGGACGCGACCCGCAGCCTGCTGGCGGGGATACGGGAGCACAAGGCCAAGGTCGTCATTCTGGATATCACCGGCGTGCCGATTGTGGACAGTGGTGTGGCGGCCTATCTGAACAAGACGGTGCAGGCGGCGCGGCTGAAGGGGGCGCGGACGATCGTCGCCGGCACCTCGGAGGCGGTGGCCGAGATGATCGTGGACCTGGGGATCGACTGGAGCGGGATCGAGACCCTGTGCGATCTGCGGACTGGCCTGCGGGCGGCGCTGTCCGGCCAGCGCGGCGAGAGATAGAGTTTGTTGGAGGTACACACATGACCGAACATCAAAAACCTGAACGCAAAAAACGAAGCAAACCTCAACCTACGCGCCCAACGATAGGTTTGCTGACAAGGAGACTTTATTACTCTTGGATTTTGCCGCAGGTGCACGGCGTGGTTGATGCCTGCCGGGAGCGAGACATTAACTTGGTCTGCTTTCCCGGTGGAATCGTCTCGCACCCTGAAAGGTTTGAAGCTCAAGATAACATCGCCTACGACCTGGCCAGCACTGCCAAACTCGATGGTCTCATCGTTTTGACCAGTAGCATAACCGTTCCTGACGAACAAGGGCTAAAGGATTTCTATGGACGTTTTCACCCCCGGCCCATCGTCGGTATGGAGCGGCCATTGGCCGGCATCCCCACGATACTCAAAAGCGAATACGAGTCTATGGGTAAAGTCCTGGCCCACCTGATTGAAGTCCACGGCTATCGCCACATCGCCTATATTAACCGGACAGAGTCAGAGCCGCACCGTGAGCGGTATCGGGCCTATATGGACACCCTGGCCAAATACGGCATCCCCTACGACCCCAACCTCGTCTTCTCCTCTCGTGACAATCTGCCCGATTTTGATGAACATAAGGTACGACCAGGCATTGACTTTGAGGCGGTGGCGACTTGCGATGATGTTTTCGCTCTGGACGCCCTGCAAGCATTACAGAACCGGGGGATACGAGTGCCTGAGCAGGTAGCGATTGCGGGTTTCGATGACGTAGCCGAGAGTTGGGCCGTTACCCCTCCCCTCACCACGGTCAGGCCGCCATTTTATGAAATGGGCTACCGGGCGGTTGAGATGGTGTTGGCGCTGCTGGCGGGCGATAAAGTACCTGAGCAAGTGACCTTACCCTGCAAGTTGGTCATACGCCAGTCATGCGGCTGTATGGCGGCAGAGGTGGCGCAGTCGGCTCAACCCGCAGGGGTGGCG
>CAZWPV010000412.1:0-3112 GCA_964635485.1 uncultured Anaerolineales bacterium | reverse complement strand
AGCGGCTGTGCATCGCACGGGTGCTGGCCGTCAAGCCAGAGGTAATCCTGATGGACGAACCCTGCTCGGCGCTAGACCCGGCCGCCACGCTGGAGATCGAGGACCTGATGCGTGAACTCTGCAAACACTACACCATCGTCATCGTCACGCACAACATGCAGCAGGCGGCCCGCGTGTCCGACCACACAGGCTTCTTCTGGCTGGGTGAATTGGTCGAGTACGACGAGACGAGCACGATTTTCACCAGGCCGTCCCAACAACTGACGGAGGACTATATCACCGGACGGCTGGGGTAGAAAAGGACGGAAACCAATTTCGAGAGGGCTGACTCTATGCACATAGCAATCGGTGCCGATCAAGGTGGATTCAATCTGAAGGGAAAAATCGTCGAGCATCTCGTCGCTCAAGGACATCAGGTCTTGGATCTCGGCATCCACGAGCTCAAGTCAATAGACTATCCAGACATCGCAGAATCGGTAGCACGCACCGTGGCCAGCGGTGAGGTCGAACGCGGCATCATCATCTGCGCCACAGGGATTGGTGTGAGCATGGCCGCCAACAAGGTGCGTGGCATCCGCGCCGCGCTGTGCACCGATCGTTACATGGCGCGCATGGCGCGCGAGCACAACGATGCGCAGGTTCTCTGCATGGGGGGGCGTGTAATCGGCATCGGATTGGCGCTGGAGATCGTGGACGCTTTCATGGCCGTCAAGGCACAGGGAGGCCGCCACGCTCGGCGCGTTAACAAAATCAACGCACTTGATGAAAAAGGAGGATAGTATGCGCAACAGAGGCACCCTCGTTGTAGCGGGGATCCTGATCCTGGTAGGCGCCTACATGCTGCTGACCGAGCTAAACGTCGGCATCCCTAGCTGGGACGTCATCTGGCCCATCTTTCCTCTGGCGGGGGGCCTGGCTCTCCTGGGCGGCTACGTCCTGGGCTGGCAGCGCGATCCAGGCAGGGTCTTTCTCGGCACAGCCGCCACACTCGTCGGAGTGGCTTTCCTCTTCATCACCATGGGCCCACTGGAATACCAGGATCTGGGTACCTGGTGGCCCATATTCGTCCTCATCGGCAGCGTCGCTTTTTTGGCTCAGTGGGCAGCGGCGCGCTTCCACGACTGGGGCGCGCTATTTCTGGGAATGGTCGCCCTCGTCATCGGCGGTGCGGGTCTGATCGCCACCTTGCAGTTGCTCGGCCCAGAGACCAGCGAGGCACTGCCTCGCCTGTGGCCCGCTCTCCTAATCCTGATGGGCGTGGTGATATTCCTGCGCGGCTTACTGCGTAAACGCTGATGCTGATCGGAATCGACGCCAGCCGCGCTGTCGCCGCCCATCCGACCGGCACCGAAATCTACTCACGGCAGCTCATCCAAGCCCTGCTGAGGCTCGAAAGCTCCCACCGGTTCCGACTATACTTCCGTGAGCCACCCGCGGCGGGATCGTTCGCGGGTGCCGATCTCTGCACCATCCCATTTCCTCGCCTGTGGACCCACCTGCGCCTCGCGTGGGAGATGACCCGCCGCCCACCGAACGTCCTCTTCGTACCAGCCCACGTCCTGCCCCTTGTCCACCCGCGTGTCAGCCTCGCCACCATCCACGACCTGGGATACCTGCACTTCCCAGAAGCTCACCCCCGGCTCCAGCGCCTGTACCTCGACGTATCAACCCGCTGGAACGCCCGCGCAGCAGCCCACGTCCTGGCCGATTCCGAGGCCACCAAAGCCGACCTGGTAGCCCGGTACGCCATTCCGCCGGACAAGATCAGCGTTGCCTATCCTGGCTACGACCAAACCCTCGCCTCCGCCCGCGACCCTGCCAGAATAGCGGCAGTCAAGGCGCGCTATGGCATCGCCGGAGACTACTTTCTCTACCTGGGCACCCTACAGCCGCGCAAGAACCTGGCGCGTGTCATCGACGCTTTCGCCTCCATCGAAACCGAAGCCGTCCTGGTGCTAGCCGGAAAGCGTGGCTGGCTCTACGACGATCTCTTCAGCCAAGTACGCCGGCTGGGGGTAGAGAAACGTGTGCTCTTCCCCGGCTACGTCCCCGAAAAGGACAAGGCCGCCCTGCTGGGTGGCACATTGGCCTTTGTATTCCCGTCGCTATACGAGGGGTTTGGGCTGCCCGTGCTGGAAGCACACGCAGGCGGCTGCCCGGTCATCACCAGCACCACGTCGAGCCTGCCTGAAGCAGCGGGAGATGCAGCATTCCTGGTCGATCCGCAAGATACCCCAGCCATTGCCACCGCTATGCAACGCATCGCCGACGATCCCAGCCTGCGCAAGACACTCGTCGAACGCGGCTTCGCCAACGCACGTCGTTTCTCCTGGGCCGCCTGTGCCCGGACCGTTCTGGACGCCATCGAGCGCTGTGCAGTCAGTGCATAAGCAAACCCCAAGAGGCACAAAAAAAGCCCGCCCCACGAGGCCGGCCTTCGTTTGCGACAACTCACGCCGCTCTCAGTCCTCGCCCCCTTCAAGATAGCGGGCGACCAGCACCAGTGCGTCGTCCGTACCCCTGCTGTAGCACTCGAGAATATGCTCGGCGATCTGCTGGGGCGCGTCGTTCAACGGCACATCATCGACAAAGCCGCTGCGCAGGCCATCTGTGGCAAAGATGAGCGTATCGCCCGGCGCAACAGCTATCACAGCCGGGTAGAGCGACGGCAGGCGGTAGCCCATCACGCCTCCTCGCGGGAGCAGCGTCTCGCGGACACGCTTGGCCTGGCCATCGGCGCGCAGCAGCAAGCCGGTCACATTACCCACCCCGCCCCATATCATCGCTCCATCGCGCGCACTGAACGATGCCAGGCTCATCACCACACCGCGCGTCCCGGCCAATTTCCGGTGACAGCGCTCGAACAAGGCGTCAATAGTTTCATTAGCGTGCCCCTTCAACGCAGCGATGGCAACTTTGGTGACCGCAGCCGCCTTGGAGCCATGGCCCAACCCATCCACGACTACGACCAGCACGCCATCAGGATGGGACTCGACCAGATACCCATCGCCCGACTCGTCCTGACCGGAGAACGCCCGCATGGCGACACTCCACTCGATCAAGGAATCAATGCCCCGATCATCCTCGCTCATCACGCCTCCATTTCGCCATC
>CAZWPV010000411.1:0-3115 GCA_964635485.1 uncultured Anaerolineales bacterium | reverse complement strand
GCTTGAGCGAGTACATGCAGCACACCTTGGAGCAGTACTCGTTAAAGTTTTCGTCGCGGCTGCCCGCGCAGTGGACGATGGCCACGCTCTCCGGCACCGTCTCGCCATCGCGCAGGACGATCTTGCCGTCGGTGGGGCCGGAGCCGCTCAACATGCGCTCCACTTCCATGCTGGTAAAGACGTTGGGGTAGCGCCCGTAGCCGTAGGCGGTCAGCCGCCTGGCATCGAAGGGATCGTAGCCGGTGGCCACGATGATGTTGCCCACCTCCAGCTCCACGATCTCGTCCTCCTGCTCGTAATCGATGGCGCCGGTGGGGCACACCTTTTCGCACAGCCTGCACTTGCCCCGGGTAAAGAACAGACAGCTCTCGCGGTCGATCACGGGGATCGGGGGCACCGCCTGGGCAAAGGGCCGATAGATGGCCTTGCGCTTGCCCATCCCCACGTTGAACCCCGTCTCGTCCACCACCCGACCGGGGCATTTCTCCTCGCACGAGCCGCAGCCGGTGCACAGTTCCTCGTTCACCGAGCGCGCCCGCTTGCGCACCTTGACCACAAAGTTGCCCACGTACCCCGAAACTTCTTCGACCTCGCTGTAGGTCAGGAGATTGATGTTGGGATGCCGACCGGCATCCATCATTTTAGGCCCGAGAATTCAGGCACTACAGTCGAGGGTAGGGAACGTCTCGTCCAGTTGGGCCATACGGCCCCCGATGGATGGCTCCCGTTCCACCAGATGGACCGGATAGTTCGCGTCCGCCAGCTCCAGCGCGGCCTGGATGCCCGTGATGCCCCCGCCCACGACCAAGGTCGCGGGATTGATGACCACCCGCCGCGGCTCCAGCGCCCGGTGATGGCGCACCCGTGCGACGGCGGCGGCGACCAGCGATTTGGCCTTTTCCGTCGCCTCTGCGGGATCGTCGGTGACCCACGAGCACTGCTCGCGGATGTTGGCCATTTCAAAGAAATAGGGGTTCAGCCCGGCCTCGGCCAGCGCCCGCTGGAACGTCGGTTCGTGCATGCGGGGGGTGCAGGAAGCCACCACCACCCGGTCGAGCCCCTGCTCGCGAATATCGTCCTTGATCAGCTCCTGTCCCACCTGCGAGCACATGAACTCGTAATTGCGGGCCAGGGTGACGCCGGGCAGATCCGCGGCCCACTCGGATACCCGGACGACGTCGACCTTCCCGGCGATGTTGCTGCCACAGTGACAGACGTAAACTCCAATCTTCATAGAACTTCTCCTTACACGTCGCTTTCCAGAAACTCGGCGATCTCGTTCTGCCAGAAAACCGGGCCATCTGAGCAGATGAACTTTTCCCCCATGTTGCACCGCCCGCACTTGCCGATGCCGCAGTGCATGCGCGCCTCCAGCGTGGTTAGCATCCGGTCGAGCGTGTAGCCCAGTTTGAGCAGCGTCAGCGTAATAAAGTGGATGGCGATGGGCGGCCCGCAGGCGATGGTAACGACGTTCTCACCTGACGGCGGGTTGACCTGCTCCAGCAGGTTGGTGATCAAGCCCACGTTGCCGCTCCAATCGGGATGCTCGCGGTCGATGGTCACGTGGAACTCGGTATCGGGGGCCGAGCCCCAGTCGTCAAACTCGTCGGTGAAGACGAGGAGATCAGGGGCGCGGGCGGCCCACAGGATTGTCGTGTGGCCGTAGTCGGCCCGGTTGTCGAGAATGGTGTGGACGACTGGGCGCAGCGGCGCGCCGCCGATGCCGGCGCCCAAAATGACGACGTCCTTGCCCTTGACCTCGTCCATCGGAAACCAGTTGCCCAGCGGGCCGCGCACGCCCACCGGGTTGCCTTCCTCCATGCCGTGCAGCGCGTGGGTGACGTGGCCCAGGTCGTTGACGGCCACCTCCACGAAGTCTGGACTGCGTGCGGGGGTGGAGGTGATGCCAAAAGGTGCCTCCCCAGCGCCATAGGCGGAGAGGAAGATGAACTGCCCCGGCTTGTAATCGGCAAAGGCCACCTGTCCCTCCGGCTCGGTCAATTCAATCTGGAAGAGCTTGTGGTTGGTGGCAATGTCCTTGATGCCAACCAGCTTGCCCAGGTATGGTTTCATTGGATTTGCATTTGTGGCCATACGTTCTCCTTGAACTTATCCTCCCGAAAGCCGAAAGATGGTTTCGGAAAGAAACACCTTCATTCCTCATCACTCCGCCGCCGCTGCCACGTCCTGCATCACCTCGCGGATATCGATATCCACCGGGCACGAGACGACGCAGCGCCCGCAGCCCACGCAGCCCAGCGGGCCAAAGTCCTCCGGATAATAGCAGAACTTGCAATAGAAACGGTTACGCAGCCGGTCCGGCTTGGTGGGGCGGGAGTTGTGCCCCCCGGCGGCGCGGCGGTAGTTGGGGCTGGTGCAGGCGTCCCACACGCGGATGCGCTCGATGTGCGTCACGCCGCCGCGCACCCCCGTCACCCGGTCGACCACGTCGAAGCAGCGGCACGTCGGGCAGACGTAGGTACAGATGCGGCAGCTCAGGCAGCGCTCGCCGTGCCGCATCCAGATTTTGTCCTCGAACAGAGGGCGCCATTTCTCCGGCTCCGTCACGGGCACTGTTTCGAGAAACCGGGGTTTTTCCGAAAAACCCGGTTTCTGTTCTCGCTCCTCCAGCGTCAGTCCCTCCAGAATCGCTTCGCCCTTCTCCGTCACCGCCTCCACCGCGTAGCCGCCCTCGACCTCGCGCAGCAGCACGTCCAGGTGGGTGGCGTCGTCGGGCGCGCCGCCCACGGAGGTGCAAAAGCAGCCCTCCCACATCTGCGGGCAGGCCAACCCGACCAGCGTCGTGCGTTCCCGGTGGTGGCGGTAGTAGGCGTCGGGTGGATCCTCTTGCAAGAAGAGCGCGTCGATGACGGCAGCCCCGTGCGCATCGCAGGGACGCAGGCCAAAGATGACCTGCTGGCGATCGGGCAGCACCTCCTCCTGCGTCACCCGGCTGCCCTGCTGCTCCACCCGCAGCAGCACCTCTGTGGCAGGGAAGAAGCAGCCTTTCGCCGAGAGATCGGGCCGTTCGTAATCGAACAGGACCTCGTCGGCGGACCCAATCGGCCGGTAGAGCACCTTGCCGTCCACATCGCGCGGAGCGACGACGTCATAC
>CAZWPV010000410.1:0-3122 GCA_964635485.1 uncultured Anaerolineales bacterium | reverse complement strand
TACTTGTTGAGCCTGGCCAACACGCTGGACGTGGACGTGAGCGAGGCGGTGCTGGGCAAGTTGGAGCGCAATGAAGGACGCTTCCCCGCCGATGAGTGGCGCAGGCGGGCCTGAAAGACAGAGGAGGCAAAAATGATAGGCACACTTCCGAAAAACGTACTGGAAGCTCTGCTGGAGGCGATCCCGGTCGAGTTCTCGGTCGTCGATGCAAACGACCAGGTGCTGGCCTGGAACAAGCACGAATCGAGAATCTTCAAGCGCCCCGCCGGCGTGGTGGGCAAGAGCGTCCAAAACTGCCATCCCAAGAAGAGCCTGCAAAAGGTCGAGCAGATCCTGCAAGAGATGAAGGCCGGCACGCGAGATAAGGCGCGCTTCTGGATCGACCTCACCATCGACGGCGAGAAGCAAAAGGTGCTCATCGAGTACTACGCCCTGAGGGACGCGGAGGGCAACTACCTGGGCTGCCTCGAGGCCTCGCAGAACATCCAAGGACTGCAAGCGCTGACGGGCGAGAAGCGCCTGCTCGGTTAGCCGGGATAAGAAATGCGCGCGCTCATCCAACGAGTAAGCAAAGCATCGGTCAGCGTCGACGGCGAAATCGTCGGGCAGATCGGGCGCGGCGTGGTGGTGCTGGTGGGCGTGACCCACGACGACACCCAGGAGCAGGCCGAATGGCTGGCGCGAAAGGTGGCGGGCCTGCGCATCTTTGAGGACAGCGAGGGCAAGATGAACGCCGGGCTGCTGGACGTGGACGGCGCGGCCCTCGTCGTCTCCCAGTTCACCCTCTACGCCGACGCCCGCAAAGGCCGCCGCCCCTCCTTCACCGACGCCGCCCCGCCCGAGATCGCCGAGCCGCTGGTGGAACACTTTGCCCAGGCGCTGCGGGACCAGGGCGTGCCCGTCGAGACCGGTGTCTTCCAGGCCCACATGCTGGTCGAGATCCACAACGACGGTCCGGTGACGATCCTGCTGGAAAGATGAGCGAGACGAGGAGTAATGGCTATGGAAAATATACAAGTCGCTGTGCAGGTCAATGACGTAACCACGTTCGATGCCGACGTCGTCGCCCTTAAATTCGCACAACATCTCTACGGAGCAGACGAAGCCGTGGCATATGCCTTGGGCAAACATGAGATAGACTTGGAAAAGGCACTGCCAAAATTAGGAACTTATGAGCTGCTCCCATCAAACGGGAAAATTGGAGCCAAACTGGCACTGTTCATCAACGTGGGACACCTGTTTAACTTTCGTTACGAAGCAATCCGCAAGTTCGCGGCGGATGTTCTCAGAGTGTTGGCCGACGACGCTCCATCCACTCGGCACCTCGCTATGACGATCCACGGCGTGGGGTATGGACTGGACGAGGCCGAGGCACTGCGCTCGCAGTTGGCCGGTTACCTCGACGCCTTCGATTCAGGCCACTTTCCACCATCTCTCGAAAGGATCACAATCGTAGATCGTAGAGAGGATCGAGTCCGGCGGCTACAGGTCGCTCTAGACAGAGCCATTCCTGGCAACATCGTCCCGCTTCCAGCAAGCAAGGGGGCGCTCCGCGGGCTGGCCGTCGAACGCTCTCCTATGACCAAGAACGTCGGCCGCGAATCTGCGAGCAAGCCCCACGCTTTCGTCGCCATGCCGTTTGCCGAGGAGATGGACGACGTATACTACTACGGCATCCAGGCGCCGGTGAACGCGGCAGGGTACCTTTGTGAGAGACTCGATCTGACACCCTTCGTGGGCGACGTGCTCGAACGAATCAGGGAGCGGATTGAGACCGCATCCTTTGTCATCGCTGAGGTGACGACCGCAAACCCGAACGTTTTCCTCGAAATCGGGTACGCCTGGGGAAGGGACCGTCCCACGATCCTTCTCTCACGAGACGCGGAGAAACTGCCCTTCGACGTCCAGGGTCAACGCTGTCTGGTCTACAAAAGGATCCGTGACCTGGAGGAAGCCCTGGCGAAAGAGCTGGAAGGGTTGAGGGGCAATATTATCTGATTCAAATGGCGATCTCGGAAGCGCTGATAGAGCGCGTGCGAAGCGAGTTTGCATTGTCCTGGGACGGCATTCACGGCGTCAAGCACTGGGCTCGTGTGCGCGATAACGGCCTGCGGCTCGCCCGGCTGACGGGTGCCAATCCCGAGGTCGTGGAGCTTTTCGCATTTCTCCACGACGCTAAACGACTCAACGAGGGCCGAGACCCAGACCACGGGAAAAGGGCTGCCAAGTTTATAGGATCGCTTCCCGGCTCGCTCATCGCGCTCCCTGATGAGGGCCTACAGCTTCTGATGTATGCCTGCCAATATCACAGTGATGGCCTGACCGAGGCCGACGTCACTGTGCAGACGTGCTGGGACGCCGACCGGCTGGATTTGGGGCGCATTGGCATCAAGCCGAACCCGCGTTACCTGTGCACGCCTGCTGCCAGAGAAACCGGGATGATCGAGTGGGCGTTCCGCCGCAGCAGGCAAAAGACGCACGGTGAATAGCTCGGCGCTCAAGAAACCGAACGAAAGGAGGCGCTGGCGTAGGATCATTGTCGGAGCGCTCCTGATCCCCCTGTTCTGGCTTCTATCCCTGGCTATCGAGATTTATACCTATTCCTCTGCCACCTACCCGTCGCTGAAGGATGGGATCCCCGCAGTCGCCATTGTCCTGGGAGCAGAGGTTTGGGACGAGCGTCCCTCTCCTGTGTTTGAGGAACGCATCAAGCACGGAGTACGCCTCTATGAGGCCGGTCAGGTCAGCGCCATCATCTTTACCGGGGGAGCCGGAGAGGGGGACCAGTCAGCAGAGTCGGAGGTGGCGAGGGAGTACGCCATCCAACTTGGCGTTCCCGCCGAGGACATCTACTGCGAGGCGCGGTCAAAGATCACCTACGAGAACCTTGAGGAAGCGAAGAAAATTCTTGATAGGCAAAACCTCGAGACGGCCCTGATCGTCAGCGACCCCCTGCATATGAAACGTGCCGTCACCATTGCCAGGGACCTGGGTATCGACGCCTATCCATCACCCACGCCGACCAGCCGGTACGAGACCTGGAGGAGCAAATCGGGGTTCCTGTTGAGAGAGACTTACTTTTACGCCGCGTACTTGTTACGGAGGCTGTTTCTGTAGGATAG
>CAZWPV010000409.1:0-3131 GCA_964635485.1 uncultured Anaerolineales bacterium | reverse complement strand
CGTCAGGGGATTCGTCGTGGAGGATAATTCCTGCGCGAAGCGCTTAGTTCAACTATTAACTAGATTGCCGACATTCCACCTAAAACATTTAGCTGGCCCATTTGTCGGCCAGTGCGCAGATTCATCGCCAGATACGCATCGACCGGTTGCCAGGTACGTACCTATTGGGCGTTAGGTACGTACCTGGCGGGCGTTTGGTACGCTCCGGCCCGGCAGCCGGTGCGCGCCACTCCTGTTTCCGGCGCGCACCGGTCGCCCGTCCGGTCAAACGCCCATCCAATCCGGGGGCAAACGCGACGTGAACGTGCTTTTGGCGCGGGCGGCCCTCACCCGGCGCCCGAGAAACGGAGACCAATAGCGGCGAAAGCGGGTTGTTGTTTGAGTAAATAATCTGCCCCCGAACTGAACCCCGCCCCGGCCAGGACCGGCGCTATGGATGGTCCCGACCTGCCGATAGATCGCCCTCAGACTTTGTCGTAGTCGATGGTATCGAGAACCTGCTTGAACCGCTTGCCCGGAAAGAAGGAGGTGAGCGTCTTGAGGATGTTGCGTGCGGTCACCTCCTCCGCCGTCCCTGCTCCCTCGCTGCGCAAGCGCAGGCGGAAGGAACCGAAATCGCCCAGGCTGACGATGTTGCCGTTGGCCAGCTCCTGGGGCACGATGGTCAAAAAGGCCTCGATCGCCGCAGCGATGTCGGCGGAACTGAGGGTAGACATCTCTGCCGCCCGCTCCGCCAGTTGCTGTACGGTCACCTTGCCGCTGTGCTGGATCTGTGGGTAATGCTTCCTGGGTGCTGTGAGGTCCTGAGGATTCGGCCTCTCGACTGTGGTGAACTTGACTGTCATGCTGTATCGTCTCCTTTCGCTTTGCCCTAATAGTCGCCGTTTCGCTGCGCTAGTGTAGTCCAAGGTCGAGGAGCTGTCAAGTGAGATGGGGTGGCAACAACAAACGCAGAAAGCGCGAAGGGAATAAGCAGAAACCTCGCGCTCTCTGCACTTTCGGAGGATACTCGACTGAGGAGTCTGTGCTTACGAGTGATCCTTTCGCAGGCGGTTGAGCAGCGATCTACTCGCGCCGACGGCTATCGCTGGCAGCGGGAAAGGTCACGCAGAATGAGCTACCTCCTTCAGCCCCGCTCTCGCACCAGACGCGCCCGCCGTGTAGCTCGACCAGCGAGCAAGCCACACAAAGTCCCAGGTTCGCGATGTCGGCTTCGACCGCCCCGATCCCCCTCCCGGGAAGGAGCCGGGCCATTTCCGCCACGCCTTCAGCGCCCAATCCTGCGCCGGCATCCGCCACCGCAATTTGCAGAAACCCCTCTTCTGCCGCGCGGGCCACGCTGATACAAACCAGTCCTTTCTTGGGTGCGCGCTCACAGGCGCAGCTTAACAGGTTGCCGATGATCTGCACAGCCTTCTTCTCATCGCACCGGGCAGGCGGCAGGGCAGGCGGAGTGCACAATTCCAGACGCTGAGCCTTGGCCTCCAACAGAGGCTCAAAGTCAACAGCCACGGCCCTCACCAGTGACGCCAAATCTACCGGCTGCACCTCCAGCACAACTCGTCCCGCCTCGAGCCGCGCCGCTGTGAGCAGATCGTTAGTGACAGCCCGGAGATGCCGTGCGCTCTCGCTCACCATCTCCAGAGGCTCGCGCTGGCTTTCGGAGAGAGGGCCAAACTCGTCGTCCAAGAGCATCTCCAAGTACCCGACGATCGTCGTCAACGGCGTGCGCAGCTCGTGGGCCGCCGCCGAGAAGAACCGGGATTTTACCTCGGTCAGTCGCGGCTCGGCGTTTGCGACGACCGGCCTGAGTTTCTGCTGAGCTAGATACAATCGCTGGTCAGCCATTTCCATTGCAAAGCTCCCTCCGCGTTGAATGAACCTACAATCGTATCATCTCAATAATCCGGGGGCGGGGGGGGGGGGGGGGGGGGGGGGCGCCCCCCCCCCCCCCCCCCACCCCCCATCTTCCCCTACTTATTGAGAAGATACCTACAATCCATCTGGCAGAATCCAATGGATTCGTCCAAGGCTTGCTCAACACTATTCTAGCAGGGGAACCTTACAACGAATATTACAGGAGGACGGGGGGATCAGCTCTTGGATTCGAACCTATAGCCCAGGCCGCGCTCGGTGACGACGTAACGCGGCTTGCGGGGATCGGTCTCTATCTTCTGGCGCAGACGGTGTACGTGGACGCGCAACGTGTCTTCGAACACCTCTTCCAGGGGCCACAGGCGGCGTAGGAGAAAGTCGGTGGTAACAGTCCGGTCCGCGTTGCGCATGAGGATGTACAGGAGCTTGGTTTCGGTTGGCGTGAGGTCGATCCGCTGCCCCTCGACGATGGCCTGCTGATGGGCGAAATCCACACCCAGGCGATCATCTACGCGGGTGACCGGATCGAGGGTGTAGGCAAAGTCGCCGATGCGGCGCAGCACCCGCTGCACGCGGGCGAGCAGCTCGCGGGGGCTGAAGGGCTTGACGACGTAATCCTCGGCAAAGCGCTCGATGCCTCTGATAATGGTCTCTTCGTCATCCACCGCGGTCAACAGGACGACCGGCAGGTCGCTGAATTCCTGCACAGTCTCGCAGAACTGGAAGCCGTTCATACCGGGCATCATGATGTCCACAATGGCCAGGTGAGGCAGTCCACGCCGGGAGATGATATCTAGGGCCTCCTGCCCAGAGGCAGCGACGAACACCTCGAAACCGGCGTGGTCGAGCTTGAGTTCGACCAAGCGTCGAATCTTGGGATCATCGTCCACCACGAGGACACGCTGGATTTCAGGAACCGAGGACACAGCCATAACCCCTCCGCAACCTAGTATAGCGCATCTGGCGCAGGAGTCAACGTCCGAAGCTTCCGATTCTCCAATCGTAAGCGTTCACCCCTCCCTCGCAGGGAGGGGGCCGACCGTTTGCGGTCGGTGGGGGAGGGTCGTGCGACGTTGGGCGGTAAAATCTTGCACACTGGCTCCGTTTTTAGCCTCACAGAGCCACCCTCACCCCAACCCTCTCCCTGCCAGGGAGAGGGGGCTGAACGGTTACCTCCAATCTTCTGTTGATTGTCCACATGCCTGAGCCTGTTTTCCGCAGTTAAAAACTGAAAAGTCGACGTGAGCCTGCATCGG
>CAZWPV010000408.1:0-3168 GCA_964635485.1 uncultured Anaerolineales bacterium | reverse complement strand
GGCGGCTGCCCGGTGGCGCGCAAGACGACGCTCAACATCCGCAGCTTGATCTACCACATGTTGGTGGAGCCAGAGATGGACGTGGATGCACACCCGGAGCTTTGGGATTGCACCTGCTGCTTCACCTGCGTCGAGCGCTGTCTCAAGGACGTGAAGCCGGCGGAGCTCATCATCGCGCTGCGCAGCCAACTGGTGGAGAGCGGCCGCATCCCCGATACCGTCGGTGCGGCGCTGATGGCCATCTTCCGCCAGGGGAATCCCACCGGCATCGCACGCGAGGATCGCGCCAACTGGGGCGCTGACCTGGGAATCAAAGTCGCCCAAGGGGGTGCCGACCGTGCGGGTCGGTTCGAAACGCTCTATTTCGTCGGCTGCATTCCCTCCTACGACCAACGCGTGCAGCCCGTCGCCCGCGCACTGGCACAGACGCTGGCGGCAGCCGGGGTGGACTTTTGTACGCTGGGCACCGAGGAAAGCTGCTGCGGCAACGAGGTGCGCCGTATGGGCGAGTTGGGCCTGTTCGAGATGCTGGTCGAGGAAAACGGCGAACTGATCCGCAGCGTGGGGGCCGGCCGCGTCGTGACCACTTCTCCCCACTGCTTTAACACGTTCAAGAACGAATATGGGCTGGACGGAATCGAGGTGCTACATTATACGCAGTTTATCACAGAATTGATCGAAGAAGGAAAGCTCAAGCTCTCCGAGCCTCCCCCCAGCAAGCGGGGGAAACGGGAGGGGGGGCTAACCGTCACCTACCACGACCCCTGCTTCCTGGGCAAACAGAATCACGTCTTTGACGAGCCGCGCGCCATTCTCCAGGCCATCCCCGGCGTCAAGCTTGTGGAGATGGATCGAAGCCGGGAGCGCAGCCTGTGCTGCGAGGGCGGCGGCGGGCGCATGTGGAATGAGGGCACCAACCTGGAGGAGCGACTGGCCTTCCAGCGCGTGCAGGAGGCTGCCGACACGGGAGCCGAGATCCTGGCCGTGGCCTGCCCCTTCTGCCTGCTGACGCTGGAGGACGCGGTAAAGGTGCAAGGGTTGGAGGAGCGGTTGAAGGTAATGGACATCATGGAGCTGGTGAGTTTAGCGTTGCACAATGGCTGAGCCCAAACCCCGCATCGGCGTCTACATCTGCCACTGCGGCGTGAACATCTCCGCGACCGTCGACGTGGAGCAGGTCACGGCGTTTGCGGCTGGCTTACCCGGCGTCGCCGTGGCACGCGATTACCTTTACATGTGCTCCGATCCCGGACAGGTGCTGATCCGGCAGGACATCGAGGCCCACGACCTAAACCGGGTCGTGGTGGCCTCCTGCTCGCCGCGCATGCACGAGCCGACGTTCCGTGGCGCAGCCGAGCAAGCGGGGTTGAACCCGTACCTGGTGAACATGGCCAACATCCGCGAACAGTGCGCGTGGGTGCACGCCGACCGGGAGGCAGGGACGGAAAAGGCGGAGGCGCTGGTTGCCTCGGCGGTGGCCAAGGCCGCATTGCTGGAGCCGCTGGAGGCGCGCGAGGTCGAGGTCACACCTGGGGCAGTCGTCATCGGCGGCGGGCTGGCGGGGATGGTCGCCGCGCTCGATATCGCCGACGCCGGTTTCCCGGTCACACTGGTGGAGCAGAGCGATCACCTGGGCGGGCGCATGGCCGATCTTAACCGCACCTACCCCACCCTGGAATCAGCGGCGGAACTGCTGGAGCCGCTGATCGAGCAGGTGCGGTCGCATCCCAACGTCACCGTCCTGCTGAACTCGCGAGTGACAAGCGTAGAAGGGTACGTAGGGAACTTTCAAGTAGAGGTGCAAAACGATCATCAATCTCAAATCTCTGATCGCCAGGCAGGCTCGATCATCGTCGCTACCGGCTACGACGTCTTCGACCCGCGCCGCAAGCCCGAATATGGCTACGGCCAATATCCCAACGTCATCACCACGCTGGAGATGGAGCAGCGATTGATCGAGGGCGACCTGGCCGTGGGCGGACGCACGCCGCGCCAGATAGCGTTTATCAAGTGCGTCGGGTCGCGCGATGCCAAGGTGGGCAACCCGTACTGCTCACGGGTGTGCTGCATGGTCACTGCCAAGCAGGCCTACCTGGTGAAGGAGCGCCTGCCGGAGGCCAAGGTGACGGTTTTTTACATGGATGTGCGCACCTTTGGCAAGGGCGGCGAGGAATTCTATGACGAGGTGCGCGAGAAGGGCGTGCTCTATCGGCGCGGGAACGTCTCGGAGGTCGTGCACCGGGGAGATCGCGTCGCGCTGATCGCGGAGGATACGCTGCTGGGCCGGCCCATCGAAGTCGAGGCCGACCTGGTGGTGCTGGCGGTGGGCATGGAATCACGTACCGACGCCGATGCCATTTCTGGCCTGCTCAAGCTGCCGCGCTCGGCCGATGGCTTTTTCCTGGAGCTGCACCCCAAGCTGCGCCCGGTCGATACGGCGGTGGACGGCGTCTTCCTGGCGGGCTGCTGCCAGGGGCCGAAGGACATCCCCGACACGGTGGCCCAGGCCAAGGCGGCAGCCTCGTCGGCGCTGATCCCGCTGCTGCGCGGCACGGTGCTGGCGGAATCGGCCACGGCTGTGGTGGAGGAAGAGCTGTGCGCCGGGTGCGGGATGTGCGTCGAGGTGTGCCCCTATGGCGCGCCGGCGCTGCATCCGTTGTGGAACGTGTCGCGCATCAACGCGGTGCTGTGTAAAGGGTGCGGGGCGTGCGCCGTCACCTGCCCGTCCAAGGCGATCCGGATGCAGCACTTTACCGAGGAGCAAGTGTTGGCGCAAATCGACGCATTAGTGGAGGTCTGAGTGAGCGAGAATACATTCGAACCCAAGATCGTCGCCTTCCTGTGCAACTGGTGCACGTACACGGGCGCCGATCTGGCAGGCACGTCGCGCATCCAGTACCCGCCCAACGTGCGCATCATCCGCCTGATGTGCTCCGGCTCGGTCGATTCCACCTACGTGCTCAAGCCACTGCTGGACGGCGCCGACGGCGTGCTCATCGGTGGCTGCCACCCTGGTGACTGTCACTACCAGTCGGGCAACTACAAGGCGCGGCGGCGCATCGTAGCGCTGAAGGAGATCCTCAAGCGCGCCGGGTTCGACGAGGATCGGGTGTGGCTGCGCTGGATCAGCGCCAGCGAGGGCGGGCGCTTTGCCGAGACGGTCACAGA
>CAZWPV010000407.1:0-3170 GCA_964635485.1 uncultured Anaerolineales bacterium | reverse complement strand
GCGGGTCAGGTCTTGCGGCCATAGCACCATCGGCAGCTGCTCCGCCTGCCCGCCCTCGATGCGGTCCAGGGCCTCCAGCGCCTCGGTAAGCTGCTTGTGCAGATCGGCCAGGCCGCCACGCCTGTGCTGGCTTGCTAGCTTGCGAGCCGAACGCAATGCAGCACGTACCGTTTGAAAGTCGTTCATACGCGCCTCCCTTTTGGGGCCGATATCGGCGACGTGGCCAGCTGGAAACAGCCCCAAGATTGGGTATTGAAAACAAGGAAAAACTGTGCTAAGATGTAATTAGAACAAAGGAGCTAATCGGTCTGAGGATTATTGCGATGAAGAGGCTACTCACACTTCTAAGCACCTGCATACTCGTGGGTGGACTGCTCTGTGCCTGTGTCGCCCCCCCACCCTCCCAGCCTACCTCCCCTCCAAAATCCACCTCGGACGAGATCGCCGAGGAGATCATCGTGCGGATCAACGCGGAGCGGGAAGCTCTGGGGCTTGAGCCTTTCGTCGTGAACGAGCACCTGATGCTGATGGCCCGGTGGCGCAGCCAGGATATGGTGGATGGCGACTACTTTTCCCATGACCCTGCACTAGGCCACCCCACCCTAGCTGACTTCTGCGGGCAATTGGGATATGACAGCCTGCATGCGCCCATGGAAAACCTGGTGTACATAGAGCTTGCTGACGGCCAGTCGCTCGACGGTATCGCCAATGCAACGGTGGAAAGCTGGAGGGACAGCCCGAGCCACTGGCGTCTGATCGCAAGTCCAGACATCGAAATGACCGGTGTAGGCGTCGTCGTCGGGAACGACCGTGTCATAGTCACACAACTGTTCTGGACCGGGGGAATCTCGACACCGGTCACCGCCCGCCAGTACAATCGACCAGCGCCGTAGAACAGAACTATTCAGAGAGAGGGGGAGTCCAAAGACTTCCCCTCTTTTTTGCCAGTCTACACTGGCAAGGGGACAAGAGTCCCGTCCGTGTCTGCGCGAGGATCTGAGGATCTATTGTGTCAAGAGCATACCCGCAACCAGCCAGTTGTTCCGAGCAACCTCACCGACTGGAGGCGGGGGGACGAGATGGACAATCACATAGGCATACCGGACCTCCATGATTTCCTTCACGTCGCCATTCGTGATCTCCATGGGTGGAAGCTCATACACCTCCACCCGGATTTCTGGAGAGATGATTATGCTTCTGACGTGGCGTGTCCCGCCGTGGGGGTTTACTGTGTAGTTCTGCGAACCGATGTACTGCAAAGTAGCCATCGGCTCCATCACGATCTGAGTGGGCGTGATACCAAGTGTCGCTGTGATCACCCATAGTTCTCCGGGGTCAATCGACCCGTCTTGGGCAACCAGCATCTCCGAACCAGGTAGCTTTTCTCGAAGTGCGCGTTCCTTGCCATAGTTCAAGAGAATCCACAGATCTGCAACCTCCGTTGCAGAGGCCGACGCCTTGATTTCCTGCGCCAGCGACGTAGGTACCAGTGTCGGCGTAGGCGTGGGGGTTGCCATCACGGTGGTGGCAAACCATTCGCCTCCTCCTGCTAGACAACCAGCGATACCCGCGATCAGGACGAGCAGCGCTGCTGCGACTGCTATCTGTCCCCGCCCAAGCCTGCCACTGCTTGTCCACAACCACTTGACTATGCCCACACCTACTCCAAGGAGTAAGAGCGTGGACACAGCCGCAGTGGCGGCCGTGACGAAATCGCCACCCGCGACTACTGCTCCTACGATCACCACGACCACCGCCGCGGCGATAAACCACGTTGTTAGTTTTTTTGACGTGTTCATTTTCACCTCCCGAAAGACTTTGGGGAGGCGCGTGCTTGCGCCTCGGAGGGCGCAAAGCGCGCTCCTCCGAAGCGAACGTGTGTTTTCCCTCGCAGACACGGGGAGTTGGCGACTGGTCAAGAGACTGTCACCCGCTCCGTGGTACCTGCCAGGTGTGGTGCCTTGGGGCGGTATTCCGGCGGCCGCCGATCCTCTCGCCGCCCCAAGGCTGTCGCCGGCCCTGGTGCCCGGCAAGGAAAGAAGTTCAAAGACTTCTCTCGAACCGAATGCCAGATAAGCACAGAAGTGCCCTTTTTCTTTTCTGAGAAATGTAATATACTGTCAATAGCAACAGGGGTCACAGGCAAACTAAGCACAACCGCAGAGGAAATATTATGGCCACTCTTTCTCCCGACACGTTACCACAGATTGAACAAATACAAATTGAGCACTTGCGTCAAATGCCAGTATGGCGCAAGATGGCGCTACTGGCTGAGATGAATCAGACAGTGCGCGAGTTGGCCTTAATTGGGCTGCAACAACGGCATCCAGACGACTCCGCAGGCAAGCGGCGGTGGCGACTAGCCAATCTGCTGCTGGGATCGGAATTGGCCACACAGGCCTACGGGGCTATGCCAGAGGAGGCTTGATGCTAACCGAGCCACTTGCTGTGACGACACTCGTAACCGATGCACTGGAAACTCTTGGCGTGACGTATGTCATCGGTGGTTCTCTGGCAAGTGCGGTACACGGTGTCATGCGCGCCACAATGGACGCTGATCTAGTGGCCGATCTAGGGTTGGAGCACGTAGAACCGCTGGCCCAAGCACTAGGGGATGCTTTCTATGCTGACGTAGAGATGATGCGTGATGCCGTCCGCCATCATAGTTCATTCAACGTGATCCACTTGGATACGATGTTCAAAGTGGATGTTTTTGTGGCCAAACCTCGCGAATTCGACCGCTCGCAGCTTGCCCGCCGCCAGTCCTACGTGCTCAGCGAGGATCCGCCATGTCGCGCCTACATCGCCAGCGCCGAGGACATCACGCTAGCAAAATTAGAATGGTATCACATTGGCGGTCGCACCTCTGACCGCCAGTGGCGCGACATTCTGGGTGTGATGAAGGTGCAAAAAAACCACCTAGACCACGATTACTTGCGACGCATGGCAACTACGCTTGGCGTGAGCGATCTTTTGGAACAAGCCTTCAACGAGGCTGCCTGATACCTGATGCCCGGCAGGGAAAGGAGAAGCACAAAGACTCCTCCTCTCTAGCTGAACACCAGGCAAAAGCCTGAAAGGGCAAAACGCCCATCACGCGTAGGGTGCGCGCCTATGTTGGAGCAGTTGCTGATAAGCTTGAGCCAGAAAAGCCTCGCGCTCCTCGACAG
>CAZWPV010000406.1:0-3176 GCA_964635485.1 uncultured Anaerolineales bacterium | reverse complement strand
GTGGAGACTTCAAGTGGCATGGTCGTCGTCACCGGCTGCGCACACCCCGGCGTCGTGGAGTTGGTGCGCCGGGCCAAGGAGAGCGTCGGCGGCGAGGCGGCCTTGGTCATGGGCGGCTTCCACCTGGGCAGCGCCAGCAGACGCCAAGTCGAACGCATCATCGCCGATTTCCGCGACCTGGGCGTGTGGCAGGTGGCGCCGTGTCACTGCACGGGCGACAGGGCGATACGCACGTTTGCCGAGGAATATGAGGACGATTACATCAAAGTTGGTGTGGGTCGAGTGATTACCGTTGGATCGGAAGAACAATCGGAGATATCTTCTCATTGAGCAGGGAAAGATAGGAGGTGTGCAGGCGGCTTCTGCCTGCCCCCCCCGGTTTGTTGAGAAGATGTGATCAGAGTGAAGAAGGAGGTGATTGAGATGGGTCGAGGTCGTGGAGGTGGAGGCGGACGCGGCGGCGGCGCTGGTCGCGGCGGCGGAAGTGGGCCCGGTCGGATGGGCGGCTCCAAAGCCGCCGGGCCGGGCGGCGACTGTGTCTGCCCCAGTTGCGGGCACAGAGTGCCACACGTTGCCGGTCAGCCCTGCTATCAGAAAAAGTGCCCCAAGTGTGGCGCGCAGATGACGCGCTGACAAACAGGGAACGTACAGCCCTCCCGAGGGATTCAAGCCTTCGGGAGGGCTGTCCCGGTCAGCGTATTGGAGATGTGTAATGAACATCGTGTACATTTCAGGTAGTCCAAGACCAAAAAGCAACACAGACTATCTACTGAACTGCATCTTGAATCATACTGCGGGTGAATTCATAAAACTAACCGATTACGCTGTCGAGCCGTGCCACTCTTGTTGGGCGTGCCGGGAAAACGGCTCATGCGTTATCGACGATGACATGAAAACGCTCGTCATACCCAAGGTTCTGAACGCCGACGCCATAGTCGTCGGCACCCCAGTGTATTTCAACAACGTGACCGCACAGCTAAAGTCCTTTATAGACCGAACCTGGTCAATCAGAGGAAAGCTAAAGGACAAGGTAGGCGCTGCGGTCGTTGTCGGGCGGAGATATGGCGCCGAAGGCGCCATCGCCGCCATCAATGCTTTTTTCCTGAAACATGACATGATTGTCGCTAACCGCGGCATCTCGGGCATGGCCTTCAAACCGGGAGAGATAAAGAGCGACTTGGAGTCTATGGATGCAGCCGAAAAACTGGGAGCTCGAATAGTGGATTTGTGCCGTACACTTGGAGTAAAGGAACACAGGGAAGGATTGGCAGCATGATCGCTTTCGGCCCCGTCCCGTCCAGGCGCTTGGGGCGCAGCCTGGGGATCAACAACATCCCCCCCAAGATATGCACCTACGCCTGCGTGTACTGCCAGTTGGGGCGCACCATCAAGATGCAGGCGGAGCGCCAGTCGTTCTACGAGCCGGAGGAGATCCTGCAGGACGTCCGGGACAAGGTCGAAAAGACGAGAAAGGCCGGAGAACCTATCGACTATCTCACCTTCGTGCCCGACGGCGAGCCTACCTTGGACATCAATCTCGGCCGTGAGATCGAGTCGCTGAGGCCATTGGGGATCAAGATCGCCGTCATCACCAACAGCTCTTTGATATGGCGCGAGGACGTGCGAGAGGCCCTGATGCAGGCGGATTGGGTCTCTCTGAAGGTGGACGCCGTGCGAGAGGGTATCTGGCGGCGTATCGATCGGCCGCACGGGACGCTGCGGCTGCCATCCATTCAGGATTGGCTGCTCAAGTTTGCCAAGGCCTACACGGGGCACCTGGTGACGGAGACGATGCTGGTCGAAGGCGTTAACGACGGTGAGGAGCACCTGGGGGAAATCGCCGATTTTCTGGCCCGGCTGCGACCCGGCGTTGCCTACCTGGCTATCCCCACCCGGCCGCCTGCGGAGGAGTGGGTACGGCCGCCCGCAGAGGAGGCCATCAACCGCGCTTATCAGATTCTCAGCCAGGGTGTAGGCCAGGTGGAATACCTGATCGGTTACGAGGGCAATGCGTTCGCGTTTACGGGCGACGTCGAGCAGGACCTGTTGAGCATCACGGCGGTACATCCCATGCGGGAGGACGCGGTGGACGAGTTCCTGGCGCGGGCCGGGACGAACCGGGCAGTGGTTCGTCGCCTGGTGGCGCAGGACCGACTCGTCGAGGTGGGGTACAGAGGCCACCGGTTTTACCTGAGAAGGCTCGGAAGACACAGCAAAGATTAGAGACCCGCAGCCTCAAAGGGACGATGATGGATCTCCTGGTGTATCAAGGAGGACAGTTGCTGGGCTTCTAGCACCAAATGAGGTAAAATCATGCCGGGAGGAAAACATATGAAAGTCAGCACGGTATCCGAGATGCGGGAATTGGATCGAAAAGCGATAGAGGAGTTCGGCATCGCGGCCGAGCTTCTGATGGAGAACGCGGGCCAGGCGGTGTACTTTGCGCTGCTCAACGAGTTCGGCATCGCGGGCAAGCGTTTTGTGGTCTTTTGTGGGTTAGGCAACAACGGCGGGGATGGGCTCGTCGTGGCGCGCAAGATCCACTCCGCCGCCGGCGCGGTCAAGGTCTTTGTCCTGGGCGACCCAGACAAGTTCAAAGGAGCGGCGAAAACCAATTTCGACATCGTCTCCCGGCTGCCCATCGAGATGCGGAAGATCGAATCCGCCGATGAGGCGCAGACCGAGGTCGCCCGCTGTGATTGCATCGTGGACGCCATCCTGGGCACGGGCCTCACCCGCGAGGTCACGGGCCTGTACCGAGACGTCATCGAGCGGATCAACGGGAGCGGAAAGACGGTGTTCAGCATCGACATCCCCTCCGGCGTCCACGGCGATACGGGCAAGGCGATGGGCGCGGCGGTCAGGGCGGACGTCACCATCACCTTCGGCCTGCCCAAGGTCGGCAACATGCTCTTCCCGGGATACGACCTGGGCGGGAAGCTGTACGTCTCGCACATCTCGTTCCCGCCGAGCATGTACGACACGGACACGCTCAAGATCGAGATCAGCCCGCTGGCCGAGATTCCTCCCAGGGACAAGGACGGCCACAAGGGCGATTTCGGCCAGATGCTGTTCGTCGCCGGCGCTGCCGGTTACTTTGGAGCGCCCTATTTCTCCGCCCTGTCCTTTCTAAAGGCGGGCGGCGGCTATTCCCGCCTGGCCGCGCCCCGCTCCAT
>CAZWPV010000405.1:0-3196 GCA_964635485.1 uncultured Anaerolineales bacterium | reverse complement strand
AGGCGTTTCCTGACGTGCACCTGATCGCTAGCCGGGAGAACCTGGGCTTTGTGCGCGGCAACAACCGCGCGCTGAACGAGATCCTCGACCGGGAAGCACCGCCCGTCGATTACTTCTGGCTGCTGAACCCCGATACAGAGGTGCAGCCAGGGGCTACAGCGGCGCTCGTCGCCGCGCTGGAAGCCAACCCCAAGGCAGGCATTGTCGGGCCAAAGCTACTCTACCCCGATGGTTCATTACAGCACTCGGCTTTTCGCTTCCCCGGCCTGATTCAATTGCTGTTCGAGTTCCTCCCCCTGCCCGCCCGGCTCTACGACACCCCCCTCAACGGTCGCTACCCACGCCGTCGTTACGAAGGGAGTCAGCCCTTCGCCGTGGATCACCCCCTGGGTGCTTCGATGCTGGTGCGCGCCGAGGCCATCGCCGACGTAGGTCTGATGGACGAGGACTTTTTCATGTACTGCGAGGAGATCGACTGGTGCTGGCGCATGCGCGAGACCGGCTGGCGGGCGCTGTGCGCCCCCGCCGCCCACGTGATCCACCACGCAGGCCAGTCAAGCGGGCAGATTCGCACTGCCTCCTTCATAAACCTGTGGAAAAGTCGCGCACGACTCTACACCCGCCACTACACGCCGTTGAAGAGACACCTCGCCGGGCTGCTGGTCCGCATCGGGATGAAACGCCGCATGCGCAAAGCCTCCGCCGAGACAGCCGGTGCTTGCCAGCAGGTCATCGAAGCCTGGGAGGAGACCTAGCGACTGTGGGTGTCGCCGTGAGCGTAACCGCCATCGTGCCCGCGCGGGACGAGGAGGACAACATCGCGGACTGCCTGGAGAGCCTGGCGTGGGCGGACGAGCGGGTCGTCTTCCTCGACTCCCGCACCGTGGATCGAACGGCAGAACTGGCCCAGGAGGCCGACGCGCACGTCATCCACCACACCTTTGAGAATTTCGCCCAGTTCCACAACGCCGCGATGGCGCACGTGACGGCGGAGTGGGTTTTCTTCGTCGACGGCGACGAGCGCTGCACCCCGGAGCTGGCGGAAGAGATACGCCAAGTGACGGCCGGCCAGCGTGACGAGGTATTGTGGTGGGTGCCGCGCCACAACTACATCTTTGGCCGTCTCACGCTGGGAGGCGGATGGTACCCCGACCACCAACCCCGCCTGCTGCTGCAAGGGCACGCGCATTGGGAGCGCCCGGTACACGAGATCGTCGTGGCAGATGGGCCCGAGGGTAAGCTGGAGCATCCCCTCATCCACTACAATTACGTCGATCTGCTGGATTTTATCGCGCGCCAGCGGGGCTACACCGCCTTTGCCGCCGAGCGGCTTCTGCAAAAGGGCGTCAGGCCGCGCTTTTACACCCCGTACTCGCAGGCAGTACGCCACTTCTGGTGGCGGTTTGTGACGCTGGAGGGAAAGCGGGACGGGCTGCACGGGCTGTGGTTGAGCGTCCTGATGGCCTACTACGAAGCGATCACATACCGCAAGCTGGCGCGCCTGCGAAAAAACGACCTTTGACGACTCAGACCAGATGTGCTATACTGTCCGCCGGACACATCGGAGCATCGTCGCAGACAGCGTCGTCCAAAGGTAGCGATTGATGAACGAGCCCGTCCTGGTTCTCAACGGCAACTACGAGCCGATCAACGTCTGCTCCACTAAGCGAGCGATGGGGTTGATCCTGGCGGATAAGGCCACGGTGGTGGAGAACGGCCGTGGCGTGATCCGCACCGTCTCCTGTGCCTACGAGCGTCCCTCTGTCATCCGCCTGGGTTACGTAGTGCGCCGCCCTCGGCCTCGCGTGCGGCTGTGCAAGCGCGAGATCCTGCGCCGTGACAGCCACCGCTGCCAGTACTGCGGCCGCGAGTCCAGCCAACTGACCATCGATCACATCGCACCTCGCTACCGGGGAGGAGAGCACTCTTGGAAGAACCTGGTAGCCGCCTGTCCGCAGTGCAATCGGCGCAAAGGTGGACGCACGCTGGCCCAGGCCAAGATGCAGTTGCTGCGCCAACCCTTCGAGCCGCGCCCTACGGCAGAGTACCTCTTTGGGCGCTACAAGGGCGGCAACGGCACGTGGGCAAAGTATCTGGAGGGATGGTAGGTTTCAAGGACTGAATCCATCTGCACAACGCGTGATGCGTGATCCGTGATGCGTAAGAGGCGTTTCACGGATCACGCATCACGTTTTACGCTGCCGTTGACAGCACAGGCGGCGCGTTGTACAATGGCGCACATTCAGGAGGCACATCTTGGGTAAACCTTTCAACTACGGCGGGCAGGCAGTTCTAGAGGGAGTGATGATGCGCGGCTCGCGCACGATGGCGGTCGCGGTGCGTCACCCCGACGGGCACGTCGTCGTCAAAACCGAGCCGCTCAACGAAAAGCTCTACACCGGCCCCATCAGCCGCATCCCCTTCCTACGCGGGCTGATCATGCTGTGGGACGCGCTGGGCCTGGGCGTCAAGGCGCTCAACATGTCGGCCGACGTGGCCGTGGGCGAAGAGGCATCCCTCTCCGGGCCTGTGGCCTGGGGGACGATGGTCGCAGGCCTGGGAATAGGTGTCGCGCTCTTTATGGCCCTGCCGTCCTACCTGGCCGGGCTTGCGGCTCAACATCTGCCCTCCGAGTGGCTGATCAGCCTGGTCGAGGGCGTCGTGCGGCTGGCCCTGATCACAGGCTACATCGGTCTGATCAGCCTGCTGCCCGACATACGGCGCGTGTTCGCCTACCACGGGGCGGAGCACAAGACGATCCACGCCTACGAAGCCGGCGTCAAGCTGACGGTGGAAAACGTGCGCCCCTTCACCACAGCCCACACCCGCTGCGGCACGTCCTTTCTGGTCACCACCGTCCTGCTGACGTTCCTCCTGTTCGCGCCCTTCGGCAGGCTGCCGCTGCACTGGCGCATCGCCAGCCGGATCGTCCTGCTCCCCGTCATCGCCGGCGTCGCCTACGAGTTCATCCGCTTCACGGCCCGCTTCGCCGACCGGCCCTGGATGCGCCCGCTGACCGCGCTCAACCTGGCGCTCCAGCGGCTGACGACCCGCAAGCCGAACGACCGCATGCTCGTGGTGGCCATCATGGCGCTGAAGGCGGTGCTGAAGAGCGAAGGGCTGCTGGATGAGGAAGACGGCGAGGTAGAGGATGAACCTGCTGGAGGCGATTGAGCGCCGAGTCAGCGTCCGCAGC
>CAZWPV010000404.1:0-3202 GCA_964635485.1 uncultured Anaerolineales bacterium | reverse complement strand
ATCAAGAGTCCTTCAACATTGTTTTTCTGGACATGATGCTGCACGAGTTCGATCTACCCATACGTGGGGGCACCGGCTGGCGGTTGCTCGACCGCCTGGTGGAACAATGCCCCCGGACAAAGATTATCGTACTGAGCGGACGGGCGACGGCAGGCGATGCGGCCCGCCAGGCGCTGCAGGCACCAGCGCTGCGTATTCAGACCTTTGGCCAGCTCAAGATCTGGCGTGATGGACGCTTGATCGACCTCTGGGAGCAGGAGCAGGCCGCGCCCGTCGTCAAATTGCTATTGGTTCGGAGGGTGTCCGGCGAACGGGCTGTTTCTCCCGACGAAATCGCCGAATGGCTGTGGCCGGAGCTGGAGCAGGAGAGCGGGCGCAAAAAACTGCTCCCCCTACTCAACGATGCCCGTCGCATCCTGGAGCCGGACGTCGAGCCGCGCGATTCTAGTTTCATCCTGCGCAGTTCGACCGGTTATTACTTCGACTTGAGCAGCAAAGTCACCTGGGATGTGTGCGATTTTCGGCGACTTGTCCGCGAGGCGGATGCAAAGCGACGCGCCGGAGAACTGGAAGACGCCGTCGTGGCTTACGAAGCAGCCCATGCCCTGTACGTGGATGATTTCCTGGCCAAAGACCGCTATGCGCCCTGGGCCATTCCTCAACGGCAGGCGCTGCAGACAGAGTACCGAGACGCACTTGCCCATCTGGCAGAGACCTGCGCGGGGTTAGGGCGTTATGCCGATGCCATTAGCGCCGGCGAGGCCGCGCTGGAGGTGGATCCCTTGCTCGAGAGTGTCTACCGTCAGTTGATGCGCTACCATTACTGCGCCGGCGACAAGGCGCCGGCGCTCAAGGTGTACCGCACTTGCGAAAAGCTCTTTGGCGAACTTTTGGGCGAGGAACTCGCGCCGCAGACAAAGCACCTGTTCGAGGCCATCTCCGACGGCACGCTTTTGTGCTGAGCCTGAAACCTTGCCCACATCCGACTCAAACCCAAATACGCCCTCGACGCCAATGTCGAGAAATGTCTCGACATTCCAGCGAGCCGCCCGGCAGGCACGCACAATCCATCCGTTGCTTCCAATTCAAACTTGAGCGGATCGCGTTGTGAAATCCCGTAGTAGTGGTAGAATAGCGCAAATCTGCGAGCACTGCATTATCAAGGAGCCGATACTTATGCTGAAAACACACAATTGCGGCGAGCTGCGAATCGCACACGTCGGGCAGGAGGTCATCCTGGCCGGATGGGTGAACCGCCGGCGCGACCACGGCGGCCTCATCTTTATCGACCTGCGCGACCGGTCGGGGATCGCCCAGGTGGTGACCAACCCCGAGAACGCACCGGACGCCCACGAGACGGCGGACCAGGCCCGCAGCGAGTACGTCCTGCAGGTCAAGGGCACCGTCCGGGCCAGGCCCGATGACATGGTCAACCCGTCCATGGAAACGGGCGAGATTGAGGTCGTGGCCAAGGAGCTGACGATCCTCAACCCGGCCAAGACGCCCCCCTTCTACATCTACGACGACAAGCCGGTGGACGAATCACTGCGCATGAAGTACCGCTACCTCGACCTGCGGCGGCAGCGGATGCAGCGCAACGTCATCCTGCGCCACCGGGTGATCAAGACTATGCGCGACTTTTTCGACGCGCGCGGATTCGTCGAGGTCGAGACGCCGATTCTGTTCAAGAGTACGCCGGAGGGCGCGCGGGACTATTTGGTTCCCAGCCGCGTCCATCCCGGCAAGTTCTACGCCCTGCCGCAATCGCCCCAGCAGCTCAAGCAATTGCTGATGGTCGCCGGATACGAGCGCTACTTTCAGATCGCCCGCTGCTTCCGCGACGAGGATCAGCGCGGCGACCGCCAGCCCGAGTTCACCCAGCTCGACCTGGAGATGAGTTTCGTCGAGCGGGAAGACATCATCGCGCTGGTCGAGAAGCTGACGACGGACCTCGTCGAGGCCTACTCGGAGAAAAAGCTGCTGACCAAGCCCTTCCCGCGTTTATCCTACCAGGAGGCGATGAACCGCTACGGCACGGACAAGCCCGACGTCCGCTTCGGGCTGGAGCTGGTGGACATTTCCGACGTGGCGGCCGAGTGCGGGTTCGGCATCTTTAGCAAGACCGTGGTCGGCGGCGGCGTGGTCAAGGGTATCCGCGTGCCCGGATGTGGCGGCTATGGCCGCGGTCAGCTGGACACGCTAACTCGTCTGGCGCGGGAGACCGGGGCCAAAGGGCTGGCCTGGATCGCACTGGGCCACGATGGTGAGACGCGCTCCCCCTTTGCCAAGTTCCTCACCGAGGACGAGATGGCCGACATCGTCGAGCGGATGGAGGGAGAGCTGGGCGACCTGCTGATCTTTGTCGCCGATAAACCCCAGATAACCAACGCCGTGCTGGGCGCGCTGCGGCTCGAGTTCAGGGACCGGTTGGAGTTGGCCGACCCCGGCGTACTGGCCTGCTGTTGGGTGATCGACTTTCCGCTGTTCGAGTGGAACGAGGAGGAAAAGCGGTGGGACCCCAGCCACCACCTCTTCACCGCCCCGGTGACGGAGGACATCCCGCTGCTGGATACCGATCCCGGCGCGGCGCGGGGGCAGCAGTACGACCTGGTGATCAACGGCGAGGAGACCGGCGGCGGCAGCATCCGTATCCACCGCCGCGAGATCCAGGAAAAAGTTTTCGGCCTGATCGGGCTGAACGTGGAGGAAGCCAAGGAGCGCTTTGGCCACATGCTGGAGGCGTTCGAGTACGGCGCACCGCCCCACGGCGGGCTGGCGTCGGGCATCGACCGGCTGGTGATGCTCCTGGCGGGCGAGCCCAACATCCGCGAGGTGATCGCCTTCCCCAAGACACAGCAGGCGGCGGACCTGATGGCGGGCGCGCCCTCGCCGGTCGATGCCAGGCAGTTGGACGAGTTGCACCTCCGGGTGGTCGAGAAAAAGGAGCCAAAAGCCGACCAGTAAAAGACACGCCTGTCTGGGAGCTGCGCTCTTGGCTGCGCCAAAAGTGCCATGGGACGCGAAGCGTCCCACTTGTGCTTTTTCCCAAGGCGTGGTATAGTTTAGTCGCCCTGCGGTGTACGTGATCGCCGGCTTTGCGTTTTGAGCCAACAAACAAATAATCGGGGGCTGACTCTTCAGAGAGGAATGCGATAGGCTTCGGCCAAGGCAGACCGCTGAGCAAGCTCCCACCTGCGAGAGC
>CAZWPV010000403.1:0-3219 GCA_964635485.1 uncultured Anaerolineales bacterium | reverse complement strand
CTACCCCCGCCAACTTGCAAATGGGTGTCATACAATCCCAAAACGGGAATTGCTGCGGGCATACGCAAGGCTTATCGCACGGCAGACAAGACATGGTAGCGATTGTCGGCGTGGGCTGTTTCGACGCTGCCAAAGATCTCGGCGATGAGATCGCCGTAGCGCAGGAAGCGGTTGGCGACGAGGAAGAGACGCCCACCGGGCCGCAGCACCTGCGCCGAGTCGCGCACGAACTGGCAGGCCACCTCGTAGTCCACGCCCACCCCCTGGTGAAAGGGCGGATTCGTAATCACGACGTCAAAGCGCCGCGCCGAAACAGCGAAGGCGCAATCGGAAAGGAGCACCTCGCCACCGGCAACCCCATTCGCCGCCAGCGTGCGGCGGGCCGATTCGACGGCGCGCGCGTCGGCATCCACCAGCACGACCCCTCCCCCAACCCCTCCCCTAGCAGGGGAGGGGAGATCAGCGAGACGCCGGGCCGCCGCCAACCCGGCCGGCCCGGCCCCACACCCCAGGTCGAGCACGGCATCACCCGCGCCGATCTCCATCGCGCCGACCAGCGCGGCGGTGCCATCGTCCAACCGATCCCAGGCAAAGACGCCTGGTTTGCCGACGAGCGTCGTCTCGACGCCGTCGAGAACCACGGCGTGTGTGACATAGCTCTCGGCAGGCGGAGGCAGCGCCAGGCCATCGGGCTTGACCGCCAGCGCGACGTGGTACCCCTTCTTCTGCCGCACCACACCGCAGTGCCCGAAAAGATCGCGGGCGTAAGCGATGGCTCCCTTGACGCCCGATCGCTTGTGAGCGACGAAATAAAAACAGCCACCAGGTCGCAGCACCCAAGCGGCACCTCGAATCAATTCCTCCTGCACAGCCCGACCACGCGGCAGGTGGCTCAAAACCAGGTCGAACGAATCTGGGGGAAATCCGTTGACCCCATCGGCCAATCGCACCTCGGCATCGAGGAGATCGTTCGCCGCCAGCGTCCGCTCGGCGCAGGCCACGGCGGCCACGTTGCAATCGACCAGCGTGACGCGGCCCTGGGGAGCCTGCACAGCCACCGTCGCGCCGACGACGCCCGTCCCGCAGCCCAGGTCGAGCACGGCGTCACCTGACCCAACCTCGGCCACCTCCAGCAGCGCCGCCGTGCCAGGGTCGAGGCGATCCCACGACCAGACGCCGGGCTTGCCGACGGCCGTCACACTGCGGCCGTGGGCATCGACAGCGAATTTACGAAAGGTGTAATAGTCAGACACCCGTCAGTGCCGCCACCACCACAGCCGCCACACCACCACAGCCATCCCGACCAGAAGGCTCAACATGAGCCAGGAACGCAAGTCACCACCGTTCCGGCGGCTAGTGATCTTACGATAAGCGTCATCGGTAGGGGCCCGGTGGGGGTACAGATCGCCCACTATTTTCTGCGTGTCGAATTCTGTACTCCGCAGCCGGGTCACAAAGTAAGGCCGACCGGTCAACAAGCTTACAAGCGCACTCTCTTCCTCCCCTTCCTCAGGCGTCAACGTCAACTTCCCTGCGAACTCGGTCTCAAAGCCGTCGAGCGCCATGCGGTGGTCGGCCAGCACGTAGAGCAGCACGTCGATAGTGCCGCCGACCAGCGCCGTCAGCCGCATGGGATAGACCGGCTCCTGGGCATCGAAGGACAGCCACAGAGGATGGACATCGCCATCCAGACTCTCGGCCTCCTCGGGCAGCACGCGGGCAGCGACAAAGTACCATCCCCCATCCCGGACATAGGCTTCCAAGATGGCCCCACCCTCCTGCGGAAAGGCGTAGCCGTTCTCGTCGAGCCACTCCAGCAGCGCCGCCGAGTCGTCGGCCAAGAGAATGCTGACGTCGTAGAGCCCCACCCGCTCGCGCTCCACCACTTCTACCCCGACCGGCGCGCTCCCCGACGCCCCAAGCCAGAAAGGACAGCACAGCGGTGGAGGCGTAGATACGTACTCCAGGGGCTGGGTCAGGTCGCTCAACTGCACGAACCAGTCAGTGCTGGCCGCCCTCACCTCGGGCAGCGAGGGCACGGGCACCACCCACGCAGCATCGAGGCTCTCACTGAGGAGCTTGACCGATAGGATCAGGTCCTCGTGATCCACCTCTGAATCGTACACGATGATGGCCTTCTGGGCCGGCATCTCAACATCTCCCTCGAGGCCATACAGGGGAACGACGTACCCGTCGGCGCGTGCAGGGAGCGGTACGAAAACCACCAGCAGGGCAATCACCAACACACCAACCAAAAAACGCGCGCGTCTAGTCAGAATCATCTTTTCCCTCCTACAGGCTGAGTCTATCCACTGCTACTCCGAAAATAGCCTCTTCCCCCCCCACCAACCTCCCCCACCGTGGGGGAGGGACTGGATGCCCCCCTCGGCGGGAAATCCTCGATCAATATGCGTAACAACTTCCTCCGATGAACTCGCGCAGGAGCGAATCGGGCGGGATATCAGAATCGTCCTCAACCGGAGTGACCGCCTTGAGCATGTTGTACACCCGCCGGGCACGCGTGAAGGCATCCTCACGCAGGGGATCGTCCTTGTACAGACCCACCCACTTCTCAAAGCGGTGGAACAGCCGGGTCTTCATAATGGGCAGCTCGTACGGCAAGGCGCTGTTGACGATATAGTCGGTGGTGTTGATGTAGGGAATGATGTTGCGCAACTCGCTGGAGCGGACGTAGTGCCAGTGTTCCAGCGTCCGCTGGGGATCGTAGGCGCGGAAAACCGCGTCGCGCTCCATGCGGCGCATCAGCCGTAGATCGGTCCAGCGCACGTACTGCCCATCGGGTCCCTTCATCTGCATCAGTGGCTCGATGTATAACTTGAATTTCATCTCGTCGCCCACGTCCTTCGTCATCGGCGCGTAGAGACCGTGCAGGCTGTCGATGAGGATGATGTCGTTCGGCCCGATCTGCATCGGCGTGTGACCGTCGTGCCGCTTGCCGGTCTTGAAGTCGTAAAATGGAATCAGCACCTCCTCGCCGGCGATCAGGCGCACCAGGTGCTCGTTGATAAGCTGTAGATCGAGAGCCTGCGGCGTCTCAAAGTCATAGTCGCCGAATTCGTCTTTGGGATGCATCTCCAGGTCGAAGAAATAGTTATCGACCGTGAGCGGCACCAGGCTGAGGCCCATCTTTTTCAGCAGGTGGTTGAGCTTGGTGGTGGTCGTCGTCTTGCCGGAGGAAGAGGGTCCGGCGACAATGAC
>CAZWPV010000402.1:0-3226 GCA_964635485.1 uncultured Anaerolineales bacterium | reverse complement strand
TGGGGACTATATGGTGGACAGTAGGAATGGCTGAAGCGGGCGTTCCGCCCGGAGTAAAACCCGTCGCTTTATTGATGATAACCCAGATTATCGTAAACATAGTGACGTAAAAAAGAGAAACTCGGCTGCTTACCCAGGAGGCCAAGATGCCCACGATTCAGCAAATGGTTGACCACTTCCTTAACCCAAAGCGCAGTGATGCACCCCCGTGGTCAGACAACACGCGTCACGCCTATGGCACCGCTCTGTCCAAGTTCTTGTCCTTCTTGTCCACTCACAAGGAAATACGCTCCGACTGCCCCACCCTGCTCCTGGGCACCGACCCCGACGTCTTACTGGACTATGCCGACTGGCTATTGAGGAAGGCCAAGCCCACGGGCGGCAAGGGGTTCAGCGAGAATACCTACCAGCTCTACTTGACGACAGCACGGACGTTTTACCTGCACCTCTTTGCAGAAGATCACCTCGGCCCCGTGACGGCCACGGCTCTCCAGCAAATGCTGGTCAAGTTCGACAAGAAGCGCAAGATCCCGTGGAAGCAAAAGACCGTCAGGCTCCGCCGCGAGACCAAGAGACACGGCCCGCCACAGGAGCTGGTCGACCGCTTGCTGCGCATCGTCGACGACGAGGAGCCAGCGCCAGATATGCAGGGGAAGGACCGAGAGCGCTTCGAACTGCGCCAGCTTCGCAACGTCGCTCTCATCCACACGCTGCACGCCACCGGTGCGCGCATCAACGAGGCGCTGGGGCTCACGCTAGGGGACCTTCTCGCAGATCGGATGGCCGTGATCCGCAAGGAGGTTTCCAAAGGAGATGCCGAGGACCGCGTCGTCAGGTTCTATCGTCAGGCCTGGCGCGCACTCAAGGCGTATCTCCGTCACAGCGGGCATAGGGGAAGCGACTCGCCGATATTCCTGCGCCACGACCGCGGATCGGGCGAGCAAGAGTTGAAGCCGTTGAGCCCAGCGGGGGCACAGGCCGAACTGCGGCGGTTGAAGGCACTGCTGATCGAGGATCTCCAGACAGACCTGGTCAGGCTGCTCCTCCCGGACTGCACTCCTGAGGCACTGCCGGCGTGGCTGGCTTCCTTCGAGCCGGCGCCGCGCGACCTGCCGGTCGAGCTGCACGAGGCATTGGAGAGGGTTCCCGAGGAAGTCAGGCAAGCAGTCGAATCTCTCCAGGAGCTACTCGGTCACGCCGCGAACCTGTCCGCCCACTGTTTCCGCCACGGGCTTGGTTCCAAGATGCTCGAGGAAACGGGCGACCTTGCAGCCGTCCAGGACTTGCTTGGACACGCCAGTCCAGAGACAACCCGCAGATACGCCAAGCTCAGTCACAAGCACCTGAAGAAGGTGTATGACTCGGTGTTTGACTGAAACTGGAACGGGGTTCTGTGTTGTGGCCTTCTCCTCTCCCCCGCCCCACTCTGCTTTGTTCCTGGCGTGCGTTTTTGGTCCGTTGCTGTCAAAACTCCGGCCTATGCATATTTCTAGGGTGAGAGGTGGAGTTGGCTGGTTGACAGTGGAAAAGGTTATCTGGTAATCACTATGCGAAAAAGATGAGTCCACATAATGAACCGTCAACTTGGAAGTTCTCGATCTGTGGATTGGTGACGTTCTTCCAACCGCCCACTGACTGGCTTGCTTGGGGGCAACGGCCGCGATCGACGATCACTGCTCCGCCCTCAACAATCCGCTTGCCCCACCCTATCAAGGGCTTTTGGCGCACTTTTGGTGACCTCACCGCTTGGGGCTCGGCGCGCCGACCTGGTGGCCAATGAGCAGCCCCAACCACCCCGCCCGGCTGTCCCACAACGATTCGTGACGGTCCAAGCCTCGATCCCGCACAAATCGCGGACGGAAAGAACCAACCCATTTGTTTGCGCCTCCGGTTGAAGTGTGCTACCATTGTATCAGAAAAGGCAAACCAAATCGGGTTGAGATTGCACTTTTTCGAGCAGGCTCTTCCTGGATGAGGTTTTTACACCCTACGACCTTCACCTCGGCACAAGCCTCGTCTTCCGTGGCATACTCCTCGATCCGACACTGGCTCCAATTGCCTCCCAGCACTGTCCTGTACGGGCCAGTACAGGGTTGTCCCCACGTCCGCACGACAGCCCACACCTGCCCTGAGCCTGTCGAAGGGAACCGAACAACGTTGGCACTTTTTAGTGTGCAAAGCAAACTGCCCCCAGGTTATCGCGTACTAACGGCGAAGGTTCTCTTCTAGATTGACCTTGACAAAGCGTTGGATGCCCACGACATAAGAATGGCACAGGCGCTCGACTAATGCAAATTGAGTGAATGGGAAGACACTGCAGATTGGCGACTGATCACCCAGTGCTGAACATATCCGTAGACTCATTCCACCGCTTGCCCCGGATGACCGCGATGAAATCCTCATAGTAGTCATCCACGCTCTCGCCGATAGCACCCACAGCCAGGTTCAGGATATCGTCATCGTAGGGTCGTTGCCCAGTCTTGGTCATTTGTCGTTGCAGGGCTGCCTTGGTGATTTCAAGCCGTTTGGCACGAGAGGTCTTGGCTTTGAGTATGGCAATTGCAGTATCTGCCAGGCGAATGGCTAACTCCTGCAACTGTCTGTCGCCCATCGGGGCGATCCGCTTGGGAGCAGCCTGGAACTCGACGTAGATGTCGTTGGCGATTTCGTGTCGAAACCAGGTTTCCCAGGTTTGTTCGGCGCGTGTCTTGAAGAATCGAGAGGTTGGGATGTCGGCGTAGTATTCATCTTCCTCATCGTCTTCATCCTCGTACTCAAAGTTAGATAGTCGAGGCATAAAGTCAGAGAGAGCACGGACCAAATTGTATCCAACAGTCCCAATGATGGCCGAGGCAGCCATTACCAAAAGAGTTCCCTCGAACAAAGTAAAGGGAAGAATTAACGTCAGTAGCCAACCCAAACCAATGGCGATGCCAAGTACGAGTGCCAGGAGAAGGATGACTAGACCGATTATGACTAGAACTGGTATCACGATCACACTCCATAGAGATGATTTTGTCCACGATTGCGATTGGGTGAGCATTGTAACACAACGAGGCAGGCAGGGCAAATAGCTTTTGTCAGCACATCACCTCAACCGCGCTTGTAGCCCTGAATGTCGCTCGCGCACCTCGTCATTTTTGACAGCAATACCAACCTGTCCTGACCGAATAACCCATCCTATTAGGTATACTTGGCAGTAGTCATCTGATGGGATAGACTAGCA
>CAZWPV010000401.1:0-3234 GCA_964635485.1 uncultured Anaerolineales bacterium | reverse complement strand
GGGGGGGGGGGGGGGCCGCCCCCCCCACCCACCCCCGCTCCCCGGATTATTGAGATGATATGTTCACAAACACCCGATTCGGAGGTGGAATATGATCCAGCGAGTGGTCGAAGAGTTCGAACGCCGCAGCATCCACCTGGCCCCGGAGGAAGAAACAGAGATTCGCTCCCTGCTGCTCGCCTACGAGCCCGTGTTGCGCTTCCAGGCGGGCGAGCGTTTCTTTCCCACCAGCGCCATCCTGTACCTGCTCTTTAGCACCATCTGGTATCTGCCCCTCAAGAGTCGCAAAGGTGAAAACATTGTGGATAACCCCTACCGGAAACGCGCGATGCCGGGTCTCTTTGAGCTGTTGCGCTGCCGCCCTCACATCCAGCTCAACACAGAGGTCGATCACGTGGACTTTGGGGGTGCGCCCGTCGAGGACAGATACATCCGCGTGCAGCACGCCCAGCGCGAACTCATGCGGGCCAAGGCCCCGACGAGCCAACTGGTCAAGCAGGCCCGTCGCATGCTCGAATCGCGCACCCGCCGCTTCCGCTCGGCCTGGCTCAACCCCGGCATGCTGTTCCTCCACTTCTCAGAGACCATTGCACCCTGGGATCGCAGCCTGCTGCGCCACTGGTTTCTGCCGCGTGACACCGACGCCAAGGCCAGCCGCAAGTACGACGAGCTGACCCTAGTGAATGGGGAGCGGGAGGTTTGCTACTACGGCCGCGTGGTGGATCAGTGCGGCTACCGCGTCGTGCAGTACTGGTTCTTCTATCCCTTCAACGACTTTCGCACCGCCGTGCGCGGGATGAACAACCACGAGGGCGACTGGGAGCGCATCTCCATCTACCTGGTGCAGGAGGGGGACGAGTGGCAACCCAGGTACGCTGCCTACTCGGGCCACCACACCAAGCAGGCCTATCCCTGGGAAGAGGTCGAGTTCGCCGACGAGGCGCACCACCACCCGGTGGTCTATGTGGCGCGCGGTTCCCACGCCTGCTACTTCAAGCCCGGCACCTACCAGTTGTTCGGCCTGGGCCCTTTCAAGATGCACGATCACGCGGCTGGCGACGGCGAGGAGATCGGCCCCGGCAGATGGAGCGCGCCCCGCCTGCTCACCGAGACCGGACCCGACTGGCTGTTCTTCGACGGTTTCTGGGGGGCCTACATCCGCGACCTGCTGATGCGCGAGAACGCCCCGCGCGGGCCGCTCTACACCATCGAGCCCGGCTTTCACCGCCCGGTGCCCCGCGCGACGTGGTACAAGCCCGTCAAGTGGGCCGGCCTGGAGTGCCTGGGAGGCCCCGACTGCGACCACGAGTTGCACGGTCGCTATAGCTACGTAACCACCGAGAGCGCCTGGCAGGAGGATTGGGGCAGCGACGAGGAGTGGGACGAGTGGTCGCGGGCAGCAGAGCTGGCCGCGTAGCATAATCTCACGTTTCCCCAATGTCACCGACAACCTGCGACCGGGTTCGAGGGGTACGGCTCGCCCCGCGCCCGCTTCCTATGCCCGCCAGAGATCGCGAGCATCAAGCTCGGGGGGGCGGAGCAGTTGCCAAGGCGACTATCTTTCGAAATGCTGGAAAGCATAGTCGGGATACACGACGGTCGCCAGATCAAGCCGATTGGCCAAGTCTTCCATCCCCCGGGTCGTATCAGCGAGGCTATGAACGCCATAAGCCCAGATGTCGATGCCCTTGACCTCGACGTAAAAGCCGTAGGTCTCTTCGCTCGCACCGGCGATATGCCCCAGGAGAGGGATAACGGGGTCCGTCGGATCGTAGCCATCCTCCACGTACCAGCCGTTGGTGGCGTCGATGAGCACCCACTTGCCATCCAGGTAGACCTCCACAAAGACGTGGCCGACGTGGGGGTCTTCCTCACCGGCCTGAAACTGCTCGACCCAGGCGATGCTGACGGTGTGCATCATCACGGCGGGATAGCCCAGATCGCGGGCCACAGCCGCGTAGACGAGTCCGTGATCGTGGCAGCCGCCCAGGCGGCGCTCCGCCAGCAGTTGGTCCATCGTGACCACGCCGATGGTCTTGCCGCCGGCCCGGTATGCTTCGAACTCGCGCTTGAGCCAGCGGTAGATGTCGCCCAGGTGAGACAGGCTCTGGTCGTCGGAGCGCAGCGGGTCCAGCACCGTGGGGTCAGAAATCTGCGACTGCTCGCCCTGCGCCAGGTATTTCTCCGGGTGAGCGTAGTCGATGCCAAAGGCCGGCTGGTAGGCGATGGTAGGAGTTGGCGAAGGGATGGGCGTTGGAGACGGCGTGGGCGTTGCAGTCGGAGTAGGAGAAGCCTGGGTTGAAAACGGAGTAGGCGTTACTGTGGACAGCGCTGGCGTCGGTAGGGATGGGACCGCCGTGGCGTCAGGCCGTGGCGCATTGCAAGCCAACAGAGCTGCTAGAATCACGACCGACGTCAGGACAAACACAACGCGTCTTTCCATCGTGTACCTCCGCTATTGTCAATCATGGGCAGTGTACACCATCACTGCACCGAGAGCAAACCATGTCTTTTAGGCAAACCCAGAGCGCGTCTTTGCGCACAGTCCCACGGTGGTCCAAGCCTGAGCGCATACACAAGCCGAGACATCGGAGGCCTTGCTGCCCACGACACCCTGTGAGAATGCGCAGGTCGAACCTGTTGGCCTTGGCAGTAGACAGACCCGGGCACTTTTGATAGACTGTAGTAGACGGCAGCGCGTAGGGCAAACATCGGACGACCGTCTTCAAAACAGCGGCTCTCCGTCCAGCAGCTCAACTCGACCTGTGGTATCTTACCATCGCCGGTTCCCGACGCAGGCACTTTGGGCGACTGTCAAGCACTCAAGTGCGGAATTTGACAGGCTCAAGAGGTAGATAGCGTCAGCCGCTTTTGATACACTAGCTGAGTGACATACTGTCAGGAGGCGCACGATGTCCATTTCTCGCTTGATCGCGATCGTCTTTATCTTTGTATGCGTGGCGCTAGCCTGGGCCATCCTGGGCACCAGCGTCTTTGTGCGTACCGAGTCACCCGCCCTGAACGATGCCCTCGACAGCCGCGTGCAGGAGCTGTGGGGCACCGAACACATCCAGAAAGCGCCCGCGGTGACCATCGACGGCGGCGACTCAGATTCGAACGTGACTCTGGATTCGAGTGCAATCGAAGTCGACTTTCACATCGACCATCGCCGCCGAGGGCTCAAGTGGTACGCCACCTACGAGGTCGATTTCAACGGCGCTTACACCTTCCACA
>CAZWPV010000400.1:0-3237 GCA_964635485.1 uncultured Anaerolineales bacterium | reverse complement strand
GTTTAGAGCCAACGCACCTGGCTCGTTTAGAGCCAACGTCATCGTCGTCGGCGGGCCGAGGGTGGCCTGCCCCATGTCCCCATCGATGAATCCCACGCGCGCGTGGTGGGCGCACAGGCGGCGGTAGAGATAGCGGGCGAAGGTGGACTTGCCCGTATCCGGCGCGCCGACGACGAGGATCGTGCCGCTCAGCGAGGAGAGCGTGAGGTGTTCCCAGGCGGGAGGGACGTCGACGTTCAAGGCCTACGCTCCGTTTCCGAGCAGGACGCCGCAGATCGATACCAGCGACGTGCCGCTCTCGTCGGCGGGGCAGCGCTCGTAGGCTACCTTCTCTCCCTGAACCTGCCCCAGGAGCCGCAGTGCGATGTAGATGGGGGGCAGCCCGCACACGTTGTGGCGATCCCCTACCTGCTTGATGGCCTCGAAGAACCCCTCGGCGTCGCCGCTGCATATCTGTTCGATGATCTCGTCGTCGTCGGCCTGCAAGTGGGCGCGCTCCATCAGGCCCTGTGGCGTCCCGCCGAACGCCGGCCCCACGTGCGCCAGATCGGCCGCCGCCACGACGAGCGTGCGCCGCCCTGCGTTCACCTCGTCAAGTGCGTCTCTCAGCGCCTCGATGGTTGGATCGTGCGCGGGGTCTGCTTCGCCCTTGACGAAGCGGCTGAAGGAATTGCACAGGATTGGCACGATCTCGCACGGCTGGCCTTCTCGGACGTGGTGCAGCCAGACCGCGGCCAGCTCGATCGAGTGCTCGCTGCGGTGAAAGAGCTCCCCGGCGAACGCCTCGTCTGCCCCGATGGCCTCGGCCAGCGTGTCCACGATCTCTTGCGCGGTCGGCAGCACGCCAAACGGCGTGCGGTAGTGCTGGCGCGTCAGCGTCACCAGATGATCCCCGTAGTGATCGGTGCCCAATAACACCACCAGATCGGCAGCCTCGACGGCGTCCTGCGCGTGTTTCCACACGGCGGCGTAAACCGGCCCGCCGCGCCCGTAGTCGATGTGTGGGCTGACCAGGCCGCCGATGTCGGCGAGGCTGAGGGCTTTATCGTCTACGGCTTCGAGGTAGCCGTCCAGCATGTGGCGCAGCGCGTCGGCTTCGGCTGGATAGGACCGGCCGGCGCTGACAGGAGCGCGGAAGGGTGCCTGCCGATACTCGGCCAGCACCTGCTCCCGGGCCTGGGTGAAGTGCCCGTTGTCCAGCAAGAGCGCCTCGTCGAGCGCGGTCACGAGTCGCTCCAGCACGCCCGGCCCGACGCGCAGCCCGTACCGGATGGCGAGGGATGCCTGCAATCCCCCAATGTCGCGCGTCCCATTGCACAGCGCCAGGAAAGGGGCCAGTTGTTGAGGGATGACGACCGCTCTATCCGTCAACTGCAGTGGGTCGCGCAACAGAATGGATGGTTGGCCGCCGTGAATGATTGGACGAGGGTCGACCGAGCGGAGTTTGGGGGCTTGATCGTCGGTCACTGCTCTGTGCCTATGGATATGTTATAGCGTCAACAATAGCGCGGCGATAAAGGTGCTGGAATAGGTCTCGCAGAGCACGCCAACCAGCAACGTGGCAGCCAGCGGCATGATGACCGGCCCGCCGACGAAAAGGAGGGCGACCAGCACGAGAACTGCGCATAGCCGCGTCGCCAGCGTGGGATTGAGGCTTTCGAGGATGGAGCGGTTGATCGCTGCTCCATAGGGCTCCTGCTTGTGCGCGGAGGCGTTCTCGTGGATGCGGTCGAGAATGGCGACGACATCCTGGATCGAAAGGCCGAGTGTGACCAGTATGGCGACGAAGAACAGCGTGTCTGCCTGCCAATCGGCGAGCAGCCCCATCAGCGCGTAAAACCCAAAAGGAACGATCAAGTTGTGGGCCATCACCACGATTGCGCTGGCGCTGCAGCGAAAGGCGTTGGGGGTGTTGCGGAACGACCACCAGACGAAGGCCATAACGACGACGGCGGTGACCAGTACGGTCAGTCCCGCGGCCTGGATTGTCTGGGGATCGGCGGCGTTAACGTCCACTGCCAAGGGCAGCCCGGATATGATGGCCGAGACGACAAGTGCTGCGACGCTGAGGACAGCCAGTATACCTGAGGCGATAAAGTACCAACGGCGATTTTCAATGACGTTGAACATGATCCCTCCCCAATTAGATGCCCAGCAGCCACTTGCGCTCGTTCAGCCATACTTGGACGGCGTCGATGCTCAGGATCGATCTCATGAGCGTGCGGCTGAAAATCATGATCACAAAGAGGCTGACCAGGGTGCCGGGAACCAGGGCGGCTCCCAGCCAGTAGATGGTTTGTGCAGTAGTTATCGCGCCGACCGACCAAGTGGCAATGGCCAGAAGGAGAAGGACGAGGTGGGTGTTGCGAATGGAGGGCCATGCCCTGGAGAAACCGGCTTCGACGGCTTTGGGCAGGGGTTGGCCTGCTTGCATGTCCTTCCGTAGACGTTCGGCGATGGAGAGGATGCCTCCTAAGGCGGCCAGGCCTGCTGCTGCCAGCCCGGTGAGGCTTGCCGGGGTGACCGGCAGGGGGAGAATTCTGCACAGGGCGAGGCTGAGCAAGCCGAAGGCCAGAAGGGCCAGATCGGCCACCAGGCCCGACATACGGTAGTGCACGAGCAAAAAGACCAGCGCGGCGGCGAGGGCGATGATGCTGGCGATTCCGGCCTGGGCGACGGTCTTGCCCAAAGTTGGCCCCGCCGGTTCAACTTTCTCCACGCGTAGCTGCACGGGCAGCTTGCCGGAGCGGAATAGAGCCGACGTGGACTGTGCTTGTTCCTCCTCGATGGCAATGAGCTGTTCAACCGCTCGAAGGCTAGTGCTGCCTGACTGATCTGTCTCGAAGAGTTGATCGGCGAGAACACAGGTGAGGACTTGTTTGTCTAGGGTGATGCAGATGTACTCCCCCGGATGGGTCAGGTTGTGATTCAGTAGGATGTTTTGTGCCGTCGGCTTGAACTTGAATCTAGCGCCGTAGTATCCATAGCTGGGAGGTCGGAGCTGGATGTATTCCAGATGATCGTTGGTCATTATGGTCTCGTAGACCGTTGGCAACTCGGTTGCAGGGGCCTCCTGGGTTGGTGTTACCTCCGTGGTGGGGGTAACCGTCGCGGTCGGAGTTAGCGTCGGCGTCGATTCGGCGCTGGTGATTGTCGTCGTTGCCGTCACCTCCGGGGTCAGCGTCGGCGCAGGGGTCGCGGTTGGTGTCGGCGTCGCCGTCGGCATTGGCTACGCCA
>CAZWPV010000399.1:0-3238 GCA_964635485.1 uncultured Anaerolineales bacterium | reverse complement strand
CGAGGCCTTTAACGCAGTGATGCGTGACATCATCCGCAAGCGCACCATCGAGGAAGGCATCCGCGCCGACAGGCGAGAGGCCAAGGCGATCCGCCCGCTCTCGGCAGAGGTAGGGCTGCTACCTCGAGCTCACGGCTCCGGCCTCTTCACGCGTGGTGAGACACAGGTACTTTCCGTTGCCACCCTGGGCACACCCCGAGAGGAGCAGACGCTGGACGACCTCTCCCCGGGGGAGACCAAGCGCTACATCCACCACTACAACTTTCCGCCCTACTCCACCGGCGAAACCTGGCCGCTGCGCGGCCCGCGCCGACGCGAGATCGGGCACGGCGCGCTGGCCGAGAGGGCACTGCTGCCGCTGCTGCCCGACGAGGCCGAATTCCCCTACACCATCCGCGTCGTCAGCGAGGCGCTCAGCTCCAACGGATCTACTTCGATGGCGAGTGTGTGCGGGAGTACGCTGTCATTGATGGACGCTGGCGTGCCCATCAAGGCCCCGGTCTCTGGCATCGCGATGGGCATGATGCTAGAGGACGGTCGCTACCGAATCCTGACCGACATCCAAGGGCTGGAGGATCACCTGGGCGACATGGATTTCAAGGTCGCTGGCACACGCAACGGGATCACCGCCCTACAAATGGACATCAAAGTCGCGGGGCTTTCCTATGACATTCTGGCCGAAGCGCTGGGGCAGGCGAGGGAAGCATATGTACAGATCCTCGACGTGATCACGCAGACCCTCCCAGAGCCGCGAGCTGAGATGTCGCCATATGCCCCCCGGATGACCATCCTGCATGTGTCCCCCGACAAGTTGGGGATCGTCATCGGACCGGGTGGCAAGACTGTGCGCTCTCTCCAAGAGGAATACGACGTGCGCATCGATATCGAAGACGATGGCACGGTCTACATCGCGTCGACCAGCGGCCCGAACGCAGAAAAGGCTCAACAGGCAATCGAGGAGATGACCCAGGACGCCGAGATCGGCCAAATCTATACCGGGCGCGTGGTGCGCACCACCGACTTTGGCGCCTTTGTCGAAATCCTACCCGGCACTGACGGCATGGTGCACATCTCGCAACTGGCCGACTACCGCGTCGACAAGGTCGAGGACGTGGCGCGCGTCGGCGACGAGCTCATGGTGATGGTGACCGACATCAGCCCGGATGGCAAGATTCGCCTCTCGCGCCAGGCAGTGCTTGAAGGATGGACGGCCGAGCAGGCCCGGGAGGCCGATAGCCGGGGCGGCGGGCGGAGCAGAGGCGGCAACAGAAATGACCGGGGCCGCCGCCCGCCCCGAAGACGCTAGCGCTCAACCCGGCCGGAGCAATGGAAGAGATCCAGGAAGAAACGATCGAAGAGGATGCACGCGAGCCAAAGCCGCACATCCCGTGGTCTAGGATACTGCGAAGCGTCCTGGGGATGTTGCGCGAGGTGGCCGAGACGATCATCCCGGCCATCGTCATCGCCATCTTTATCAACCTCTTCCTGGTCCAGGCCACCCAGGTATTGGGACAAAGCATGGAGCCTAACCTGCACACCCAGCAACGGGTGCTGGTGGAAAAAGTGACCTACCGTTTCTTCCACGCCCCACGGCGCGGCGATATCACCGTCATCGACCTGGACAAGGAGAACAAAGCGGACGACATGCTGATCAAACGCGTGATCGGGCTGCCGGGGGATACGATCGAGATCCGCGGTGGGGAAGTATACATCGACGAGGAAAGGCTCCAGGAATCTTGGACGACCAACTTGGGCGGGGGCAACTACGGCCCCAAGACCGTTCCCCCGCTGCACGTTTTCGTCATGGGTGACAACCGGGGCGCGTCTAACGACTCGCGCAGCTTTGGACCGGTGCACGTCGACAATCTCGTGGGGCGCGCATGGTTCTCCTACTGGCCGCCGGAGGAGATGGGACTCATCGAGTAGCCGAGACCTCGCTGGTTTTCGAAAACCAGCGAGGTCTTTTACTCTACCTACCTTCCCCGACCCTCACGATCAAGGCCTGCAGCGTGTCATCCTCGTTCCACGTCCCCTGGACGCCAACTCTGATGCCCTCTTCAACGTCATCGAGACCGGCATCCTCCACTCCGGGCACGCGGAACGCCGTCTCCTCGTCCACTAGCACCGTCACCGGGCCGCGCGCCGTGCCGACGACGAAGCTCCCCTCGCCGACGCTGACCACACGGCCGCGCACAGACCCGCGTGTTCCAGCCGGATGGCCGCCGACCACGCCTACGGCGATGGCGTGGAAGGTCGACTCATTCTCCCAGGAGCCGCCCACGGCAACCCGGTCGCCGACCTGGATATCGTCCAGCCCCGGCTCCTCGACGCCGGGCACGCGGAAGACGGTGTCGGCGTCGGTGGGAACGTCTACTGAGCCGCTGGCGGTTTCGACCACGAGAGTAGCGCCGTCAATGGCGACTACCTTGCCTGTCAACCACGCCACGTCATCCGGCAGCACGATCACCAGCGTGGCATGCGCCGTGCCATCCTCCTCGACCACACCCTGGCCGGCGACCTTGTCTCCCACCTTCAGATCAGCGATCGTGGGATGCTCCACGCCGGGCACGCGGAACTCGGTCGCTTCGTCAGTGTGCACCACGATCTCGCGCTTCTCCGCGCGGACGGTGAAGGTATCCCCCACAATAAGCACGATCTCGCCCCGCAGCCGGGCCTTGCGCGGCCCTGCGTCCGCCGCACCGACTACCTGCGCCTGCAGGCTGCCATCGACGTTGAGTGTTCCCCTGGCGATGACCTTCATCCCCACCTCGAGGTCGTCCAGGCCGGGCTCCTCGCAGCCACGGACGCGGTACTCGGTCCCATCGTCCACGTGGACGGTGGACAGCTGGCCGCCCCTGGTCTCGACCGTCAGCGTATCGCCGTCGATCTCGGTCAGCGTTCCGGCTATGGGGAAGAGCCGGTCATCGGCCTGCTTGGACACGGCAAAGGCGTGAAAAACGCCGCCGTCATCCTCCCACCAGCCCACCGCACCTACTGCATCGCCCACAGCGAAAGCTTCGAGCGTGACCCGCTCCCCGCCGGCAAAGAAAAGCGTGTTGACGTCGGTGATGAAATCTATCGGCCCGACCGGCGAGGCCACCGTCAGCATGCCGCCCCCGATAGTCTCGACCACGCCGTAGGCGTGCGCCCGGAAGCGGGCAGGAATCTCCATGCCATCCGGCGGGCGGTGTACCTTTTGAGTGCGGATAAAGGGACGCCACCGTATCGATGATTCGAC
>CAZWPV010000398.1:0-3247 GCA_964635485.1 uncultured Anaerolineales bacterium | reverse complement strand
CGCGGAAGGGAAAGAAGGCATCGGAGGCCAGGCACACATCGGTCAAGCCATCCAGCCACGCACGCTTTTCCTCGGGCGTCAGCCGCTGCGGCACCTCTTCAAAGTAATGCCCTTCCCAATACGCCAACTCGGCAGGCGATAGATCGTCGCGCAGGAAGCCGTCGATGCCGTTATTCCGCTCTGCCCGCGAGATCCCCTCCTTGAACCGCAGGCCCAAGACAGCCGGGTGCTGCCGCAGAACCCACAGATCGGCCTTGTCCGCCGCCAGGCGGGTGCAGTGCACGCGCGACTGCTGGCCCGCCCCCGCGCCGATCACCTGCCCGTCGACGGCAAAGCAGACCGAGTTGGACTGGATGTACTTGAGCGCCACCTGCGCCACCAGCAAGTCGCGCACGGCCGATTCGGGCAGCTCGTCGTTCTCCGTCACCACGTTCTGCAGCATCTCGGCGCTGATGCGCGCGTCGTTGCGCTTTTGCTCCAGCACGACGCCATAGATCTCCTTGGCCTCCATCTCGTCGGCCGGCTCGTAGGCAGGGTCCATCCGCATGACCAGATAGCGCCCCTTGCGCTTGCCACGCAGGATCTCGAGCGCCTCCGGCTCATAGCCCGGGGCGATGACCCCATCGGAGACCTCTATGGCGATCAACTGCGCCGTTGGCACGTCCACCACGTCGCTCAGGGCGACGAAATCGCCGAAGGAGGAGACACGATCGGCCCCGCGCGCCCGCGCGTAGGCCGCCGCCAAGGGGGAAAGCTCGCGCCCTTCGACAAAGTAGGACTTGGCCAGGACGTCGCTCAGCGGCAGGCCAACCGCCGCCCCCGCCGGGCTGACGTGCTTGAACGAGGCCGCCGACGGCAGCCCCGTGGCCTGCTTCAACTCCTTGACCAACTGCCAGGCGTTGAGCGCGTCCATCATGTTGATGTATCCCGGCGCGCCGCTCAACACCTCGAACGGCAGCGCGCCCGTCTTGGCGTACGCCCGCGCCGGTTTCTGGTGCGGGTTGCAGCCGTACCGGAGTTCTATCTCAGTGTTGCTCACTTATTTTTCCTCCCCATATCGTTTAAACCGCTTGCGAAACATCTCCACGAGATCCGAAAGCTTGGAGATGGTCTCGACACCGTCAACGGCCACCCGTGTCCCAGGCTGCCGATCCACGTTGAAATCTGCAAACTCTTGCTCGGCCGCGGCACCCTCCCGCCGGATGAGGATCGGGCACAGGCCGGCGTCCAACGCGCCGTGGGCGTCGGCGGCGGTATCGCCCACGTAGACTACCTCGCGCGGCTGCAGGCGGGCCTGCCGCACCGCCAGCTCAAAGATGCGCGGATCGGGCTTTTCGAAACCCACGTCACCCGAGACGACCACCACGTCAAAGGCCCCCGCCAGCCCCAGCCTGGCCAGCAGCAGGTAGACGTGGGGCGGATGGTCGTAATTGGTGATCAGACCCACCGCGCGCGTCAGGCGCAATGCAGATAGCACCGCCTTGGCCTCTGGATCGAGCGTGATATAGCTATCCCAGGCAGCGATGGTCGCATCAGCGGTCTTTTGGATTTGCAGCTCGCTCAGCGCCAACCCCAGTTCGGCGGTAAAGCTCTGGATGCGGCGCTCGTAGACGGTCAGCCCGTCGTTCCGCTCGGGAGGCCTGGGCCTGCCGAAGAAGCCATCGCACCGCCCGGCAAAAGCCTCCTTCGACATCGTCAAACCACCTGCGGCCAGTCGCTCGTAGAACGCCGTCAACCAGTCGGCCCACGCCGCCTGCGCGTCACCGTAAACCAAGAGCGTACCGTAAAGATCGAAAAAGACGCCTTTGAATGTCATATAGACCCAACCCCATTCAGGATTTCGAGAACTTGCGCTAGCGCGCGAACCTCAAAGTCACATTCTACGCCAACTTGCGGAGGATGCAAGCCGCCGGGATTGAACCAACACACCTGTAGCCCCGCCTTTTTACCACCCACAACGTCGGCGGTGTAGGAATCGCCCACGTATAGGCACTCCTGCGGTTCCCGGCCCAACAACCCGGCGGCATGCCAAAAGATCGCCGGGTCGGGCTTGCGGATGCCAAACTCCTCCGAGAGTACGATGCAACCGAAAAAGTGCCTGATTCCGAGCGTCTCCAGCTTTTGGTACTGCACGTCGGGCAGGCCGTTGGAGACGATACCCAACTGGAACTTGGATGCCAACGCCTCCACTACTGTCACCGCCCCATCGATCGGCGCGTTCATCCGGGGATACGCCTCCACGTAAAGCTCCGCAATCGCGTCCGCGGGCGCTCCGTCCAGCCCCAGCAGATCCAGAAACACCTGCGCCCGGCGAACGCGAACCCCCTCAACAATGGGAATATCCCCATGGAGTTCCAGGGTTGTCACCCTGTCCGACTCCAGGAACGCATCGACCAGTTCCTGCCGGTCGATGCCTGCGAACAGATCGCGAAACTCGCACGCGATGCCGTCGAGCACCATCAACTGTGCGCCATTTCGGTCAAAGAGCGTGTCGTCTACGTCGAAGAGTACCGCTTTCAGATCAGCCGCCATCGCTCACCCCGCTAGACGCTCCAACTCGTCCAGGGTGAAAACTGAGACGAGCGAGACGCCGATCTGTGCCAGATTCTCGCGCCCGCCCTGCTGCCGGTCGATCACGCACACGGCGTGTTGGACGACCAGCTCGCGCTCCCGCATCTCTCCAACCGATGCGCATACCTGCCCGGCGGTGGTGGCGACGTCCTCCACCACGACCGCTTCCTCCCCCGCCTCGAACCCACCCTCGACCAAGTTGCAGGTGCCGTACGACTTGGCGGTTTTGCGGACGTACAGGCAGGGTGCGCCCATCTTGAGGGAAAGCGCCGTCGCCAGCGGGATGCCCCCCATCTCCAGGCCGGCCAGCTTGTCAAAGGACGACGGCAGAAGCCGGGCCAACTCGTCCGCGATGGCGCTCAACAGCGCCGGGTCGCTCTCGAAGCGATACTTGTCCCAGTAGAACGAGCTGGTCTTGCCCGACCGCAGCTTGAACTGCCCGGTCAGGAACGCGGCGGCCCTGATCCTTTGCGCCAACTCGGCCCTGCTACCAGGCGAACTCATTCCACCTCCTCCACTATCTCAGGCATCGTCTCCCACTCAAAGAACCCCCGCGCGCCGATGGTGCGGTCGGCGAGCCGTTCGGCCAGGCACAACCGGGCATCGAGATCGGTCGCCGTGGGGCGCATTTAGCAGTTCGGGGAGGCAGCAAGGGCGAACAGATCATCAAATCGTC
>CAZWPV010000397.1:0-3256 GCA_964635485.1 uncultured Anaerolineales bacterium | reverse complement strand
TTCTATAGATTGATCTATGCCAACTTGTCTGTTGTTAAAGTGCGGAAAACAGGCTCAGTTTCGTGGAAATCCAGCGGCCTCCCGGCTCATTCCACTTGCCCCAACTATAGCCCAACTGCTGCAGATTTCAAGTCAGCTTCCAAAACGGGAATTGCTGGTATGCCCGCAGTTCCGAGTGAGCATCCTGAGCGGAGCACGGCGAAGTCGAAGGATGCTCACTCGGAACTCTTCGACTCCACTTCGTTCCGCTCAGAGTGCCTACGCTCATTGGCAGAGAAATCCGGTTTGGGGTAGAATATGGCGGGTGGAGAATACATAGACTGTGAGGGCTGACAATGTGGACAACTCAAGAGCAAAAGCGGGTTGATACCTGTGACGTGGTCATCGTCGGGGCTGGATTGGTTGGCGCAGCGGTGGCTGCCCGGCTGGCCCAGAACGGGATAGGCACGGCCGTTCTGGAGGCACAGGGCGTGGCGGGTGGTGCGACCGGACGCAGTGCTGGCATGGTGCTCACCGGCCTGCCCGGTCACTATAACTGGGCTGTCTCGGCCTATGGCCGTCAGAAGGCGCAAGAGATATGGGCGCTCACCATCGAGGGGCGCGAGCGGCTGGTCGAGACGGCCAACCGGTTGAACGTGCCGGTTCAGCACACCGGCAGCCTGGCGCTGGCCGTCGAAGAAACCGAGGCGGACGCGCTGCGGGAATCGGCGGTGCTGTTGCAGGAGGATGGCTTTGAGGCCCGCTTTAGCCCCAGGGATATCCTAGATCGCGGCTTTTGCGCCGCGATGCGCCAGCCCGACGATGTGACGGTGGACGCCGCCGCGCTGACGCGGGCGCTGCTGGATTCCAGCGGTGTGACCGTCCACGAACGCACCGAGGTCTATGACCTGGAGCCGGAGGGCGACAACGTGCGGGTGTGGGCGCAGGGTCGCACGGTGCTCTGCAACGCGGTCGTGTTGGCGGTCAACGGCTACGCCCCGCTGCTCGACTTCTACTTTGCCGACAAGGTCGCGCCCACGCGCAGCCTCGTCTTTGCCACCGACCCGCTAGACGGCGTGGTGCTGGATGTGCCTTGCAGCGCCGATTACGGCTACGAGACCTGCCGCCAGCTCCCCGATCGCCGTTTGCTACTATCCAGTTGGCGGCGTCCGCGCGCCGGGGGCGGCCAGGAGCCGGAAGCTGACCTGGACGACATGGTGCAGCTTGGGCTGGCGCGCTTTGCCGAGCGTCACTTTCCCGATGTCAAGGTGGCTGGAGCCGATCGCTGGTCTGGGGTGATGGGGTTCACCGACGATGGCCTGCCGCTGGTGGGCACATTGCCGCACCTGCCGCAGGTCTACTTTGCCGTGGGGCTGGGCGGGCGGGGTCTGCCGTGGGCCTTTGTCGCTGCCGAGCGGCTGATCGCGCTGATGTGGCGGGATGCCGACCCTGGGATTCTATCGGCAAAGAGGCTGAGCGAAACGGCAGCGTTCTAGCTCTTGGCTGCTTCCGCAATCGCGTGGATGTGCTCCGGCGTCGAGCCGCAGCAGCCCCCCACCACCCGCGCTCCCAGCGCGACGAACCTTTTTGCGTACTCGGCCATATCCTCCGGTGTGGCGTCGTACACCGTCTCGCGTCCCACCATGCGCGGCTTGCCTGCGTTGGGTTTGGCGATCAGGATAGCCTCGGGGGCCACTTTGTGCATCTCGGCGATGACGCCTGCGGTCATTTCCAGCGTCGCGCCGCAGTTGGCGCCAAAGGCGGCCGCCCCAGATGCGTGCAGCGTCTCCGCCGCTTGCTCGGGGCGCACGCCCATGTTGGTGCGCCCACGGGTATCGAACGAGAACGTGGCAAAGATGGGGATGCCACCCCCCGCGCGTTGCAATCCCTCGACGGCGGCTTTCATCTCGTTCAGGTCGGACATGGTCTCGATGTAGAGCACGTCCACGCCGGCCTCTGCCAGCACCGCCGCCTGTTCGGCAAATACGTCCACCGCCTGCTCGTGTGTCATCTCGCCCAGGGGGGCGAGGAACTCGCCCGTCGGGCCGATATCGGCGGCTACGTACACCTGATCCCCCGCTGCCTCGCGGGCTATCTGAACGGCGCGTTGGTTGACCTCGGCGAGGTGCTCTGCCAATCCTGCGCGTTCCAGTCGCGCGCGATTACCGCCAAAGGTGCAGGCGATGATCAGGTCTGATCCGGCTGCGACGTAAGCACGTTGTAGATCGCGGATAGGATCGGGGTTCTCCAGTACCCATTGCTCGGGCGGCGTGCCTGCAGGCAGTCCTGCCGCCTGCAGCATCGTTCCCGTCGCGCCGTCGGCGACGATGACACAGCCTGCTTGTAAGCGGGTGAGGATAGGTTCTTTCACGTTTCGCTTTCTGGGGAAGCTAGCGCAGTGACTTGATCTGCTCCAGCGGCCAGTAGATGAACAAGGCCTGTCCGTCGATCTGGTCTACGTGCACGGGACCAAAGGCGCGGGAGTTGGGCCGGTTGTCGCCCAGGATAAAGACGTGCAGCGGCGGCACGGTCGTCGGCGGGAGATCACGCCCGCCTGCGTACTCGACCCAGGGCTCCTCTAGCAATTCCCCGTCGATGATGACCTGCCCACCGCGTATCTTGATTGTCTCTCCGGGCAGCGCCACCACGCGCTTGATCAGCGGCTCGGTCGAGTCGGCCACGTCCACCACGACCACGTCTCCCCGCCGCGGCCCGTGGAAGAGGCGGTAGGTGATCTTTTCGATCATCACCCGCTGGCCGTAATAGAGGTTGGGCTGCATGCTTGGCCCGTCCACCACCCAGGCCCGCGCTACGAAGGAGTTGACGACCAGGGTGATGAGCAGGGCCAGCAGGACGGTGCTTGCGATGTCCCACAGGCTGCTCAGCAGGGTGCGCGCCAAGCCGGATGTTGGATTAGAGAGCTCTGGTTCTTCTGCCATGGTTTTTCCCGAGACGGGGACGATTATACCGCGAACGTGGCAGCCTGCAACTTTACAATTCCACGATTGCACAGTGAGACGGCGGAAACTCGGCTCGCAGCCAGCCGTCTTCCAGTGCAAACTCCTCGCCGCTCAGCAGGTCAGTGAGGTAGGAATGCGCAGTGGGCAGTTGGACGCCAAAGCCCTGCGCGGCCTCCCAATCGAGGTTGAAGACGATGCCGATGGCCCGCTCTCCTCGGCGGCGCACGACGACCCACACCTGCGGGTTGTCCGTCTCCAACAGGTCGAAGGTGGTCGGGTCGGGGTCGGTGACGAGGCCCGCATGGTGCGGGGCAGCG
>CAZWPV010000396.1:0-3259 GCA_964635485.1 uncultured Anaerolineales bacterium | reverse complement strand
CTTCTGCGCCGGATGCGGAAGGCCGTTGCCGGGGGAAGAGGGATGAGGGCGTCGTCCGTGCATGGCCGCAGGAAGTGGGGCGGGCTTGTCCTACTCCTCGTGGCCCTTCTGATGGCGCTGGCCTGGTTGCCAACTCCGCGGGCGGGCGATGGCCAGGCGCCATCCGACATCGTGGTCACCCAACTACACTTTTTTGTGACCAGGGGCGAAGGGACCCTGCAGGTCATCGAGTACTATCTAATCGGCAACACGGGAAAGGAGACCTACGAGGGCGTGGAGCATCCTCAGACCGGAGAGCGCGTCACGGTCTCCTTCACGCTGCCCGAGGGGGCGGAGGCGTTGCGCTTCGACGGCCCCGGATTGGGGGAGCGCTTCGTGGAGGTGGAGGGAGGGTTTGCCGATACGGAGCCGATCCCGCCGGGGATGGCCACGGTCGAGGTTCTTTTCACTTACAGGCTGCCCTACCGCGAGGGGATGCAGGTGGCGCGCGTCTTTGAGGTGCCGGTGATGTCGGCGGTGCTGGTGGTTGCCGAAGAAGGTCTGGTTCTGGAGGGACGGGGTTTGACCCCGGCGGGGACGTTGGACACCCAGATGGGACCCGCGACTTCCTACACCGCCGGGCCACTGGGGGCGGGGGAGTCCCTGACTTTCAGCGTGCTCGCCGGGGAGCATCCGGCGGCATCTGCGCCGGTCCGCGGCACTGTCCGGGAGATGGCCATCGGCCTGGTGGCGCTGGCCGTGGCTTTGGCCGTGGTCTACCTGTTGTGGCGCTCACCAGCTCCCGGTCCGTGCCCGGCGGAGGCTCGCCCGTTGGTGAAGGAGATCGCCGCGCTGGACACGCATTTCGAGGCGGGACAGGTGGAGGAGGAAGTCTACCGCCAAAAGCGAGATGATCTCAAGCGGCGGGTTCGGGAGGCGCTGGCTCGACAATGCCCATGATTGAGGTCCGCGAACTGGCCAAGTCCTTCGGTCCCCGCGCGGCGCTGGCAGGTGTGAGCTTTTCCGTGGCGGCAGGGGAGTCGGTGGCCATGGTGGGGCCTAACGGCGCGGGCAAGACCACGCTGCTGCGCATCCTGGCGACGCTGACCCGGCCCACTTCTGGAGCCGTGTACGTAGCCGGGTTGAACCTAGCCCGCTCTGGAGGGCAAGCGCGCCGCCACATCGGCTTCCTCTCCCATCACACGTTGCTCTACGAGGACCTGACCGCCGAGCAGAACCTGCGCTTTTACGCCCGCATGTACGACCTGGCCGATGGACAGGCGCGCGTTGGGGAACTGTTGGAGCGCGTGGGGTTGGCGGAGCGGCGGCACGACCTGGTGCGCACCTTTTCCCGCGGGATGCAACAGCGGTTGGCGGTGGCGCGGGCGGTGCTGCATTGTCCCCAGGTGCTCCTGCTGGACGAGCCATATACTGGACTCGATCCCGACGCGGCTCAGGTGCTGACCGCTCTCCTGGCTGAGTTGATGGAGCGAGGGTGCGCTGTTCTGATGGCCACGCACAACCTGGAACGGGGGTTGGCTTCGGGTGGACGGATGATCGTGTTGGTGCGGGGGCGCATCGTCCACGACGAGGAACAAGGCGTGATCGACCCAGCGACATTTCCCGAGATCTATCGGGCTTTGACTGCCATTTGAAATTTGGGGATTTGCGATTTGAAATTTCTCGCCAAAGTCTGGGTCATCGTCGTCAAGGACGTAGCCGCTGAGCTTCATACCCGCGAGATGGTCAGCGCGATGCTGGTCTTTGCCGTGCTTTCGCTCCTGATCTTTAGCCTGGCCCTTGACCTGCGCGGGGCGGTGGCGCGGGCGGCGGGGCCGGGGGTGTTGTGGGTCACGGTGGCCTTCGCCGGCACGCTGGCGCTGAGCCGCTCGTTGGCGCGGGAGCAGCAGAGCGGCTGCATCGATGGGCTGCTGCTGGCCCCAATGGATCGAAGCGCCATCTTTTTCGGCAAAGCTCTTGGGAACCTGATTTTTATGGCCGTCGTGGAAATCGTCCTCCTGCCGCTCTTTTCCGCCCTGTTCGACGTGGCTCTCCTGCGGCCGGGTGTGCTTTTGGTGGTCGCGCTGGGGACGCTGGGATACGCCGCGGTGGGTACCCTGCTGGCATCCATCGCCGTCAACACGCGGGCGCGCGAGGTGATGCTGCCCGTGTTGCTCCTGCCGCTGGCCATCCCGCTGCTCATCGCCGCCGTCCAGGCCACCGGCGGGCTGGTGGAGGGCGCGAGCCTGGGCGAGGTCGGCGGGTGGCTGCGCCTGCTGGTGATTTACGATCTGGTCGTCGTGGCCGTTGCGATGTTGACTTATGACTACGTGGTGGAGGAGTAGGGATGGGGAAAAAGCGCGACACCTTGGGACTCGTTCTGGTTTTGGCAAGCGCTGCGGCGTTGATGGTCGCGCTGGGGATGGTCTTTTTGTACGCCCCTCGCGAGGCGACGATGGGGGACGTGCAGCGCATCTTTTACTTTCACGTCGCTTCGGCCTGGGTGGGTTTTTTCGCCTTCTTCGTCACCTTTCTGGGGGGGATCGGCTACCTGGTGCGTGGGGAGCGACGCTGGGACATCCTGGCGCTTTCCTCGGTCGAGGTTGGGCTGACCTTTATCGCCATGACCGTGATCACCGGCAGTTTATGGGCGCGCCCGGTGTGGGGCACCTATTGGACGTGGGAGCCCCGGCTGACCATCTCCGCGGTGCAGTTGTTGATCTATGTAGCCTATGGGATGCTGCGGGTATCGGTCGAAAGCCCGGAGCGGAGAGCGCGCTTCGCCGCCGTCTATGGGATCGTTGCCTTTGTCACCGTGCCGCTCTCGTGGTTTGCCATCCGCTGGTGGCGCACGATCCATCCGGACATTATGACGGGCGGCGAGGGGATGGCCTTTACACCAAAGATGGGGTATACCCTGTTGGTCTCGTTGGTGGCGTTCACACTGCTGTACGCGACGCTGCTGCGGCAGCGGATACGGTTGGAGCGTGCGGCCGACGTTTTGACTCGCTTGCGCCTACGGGCGCAGAACATCGCAAAGTAGGGGAGTGGCTATGTCTATCTCGGTTTATCTCGTGGCAGCCTACGCCATTTTTTGGGCGCTGACGTTCGTGCTGGTCTTTTCCATGTGGGCGCGCCAGCGGCGGCTCCAGCAAGAGATCGCAGACCTAGCGTCCAGGTTGGGGGAGCCAGGCGGTGCGGAGTGAGGTGCCAGAGGTTGCCTTTTAGGTAGCGGGGGCTGGATTCGATCAAACGACCTGGCGTTCGTAGGTTCAAGGGA
>CAZWPV010000395.1:1156-3259 GCA_964635485.1 uncultured Anaerolineales bacterium | reverse complement strand
TGACATCCGCAATCCCATGGTGCCCGGGTTCTCCCACGAGGACATCGACTACGCCCTGGGCGGCTTTTACCGGGGCTCCCTGCGCCCGCTCAACGACGCCATCATGGCCGGGCGCATCCGGGGCGTGGTGGCCAACATCGGCTGCAACAACGCCCGCGTCTGCCACGACGCGCTCCACAACCACGTGGTGACTGAATTCATCAAAAACGACATCCTGGTCGTGGAGACCGGATGCGGCGCCATCGCCAGCGCCAAGCTGGGATACATGACCCCCGAGACCGCACTGGAGTTGGCCGGGCCGGGCCTGCGCGAGATCTGCGAGACGGTGGGTATCCCGCCGGTGCTCCACATGGGCTCCTGTGTGGATAACTCCCGCATCCTGACCGTCCTCTCGCAGATGGCGACCGAGGGCGGCCTGGGAGACGACATCTCCGACATCCCCGCCGTGGGTATGGCCCCAGAGTGGATGAGCGAGAAGGCGCTGTCCATCGCCACCTACTGCGTGGCGTCGGGCGCTTACGTCATCCTGGGCGGGAGCGACGGCCCCGTCTCCGGCAGCGAGGAAGTGCTTCGGATCATGACCGAGGTCTGGGAGAAAAAGATCGGCGGCAAACTAGAGTTCATCGAAGACGTCGAAGAGATCGTCAGGCGCTCCATCGAGCACATCGACAGGAAGCGCGCCGACCTGGGTCTGGCCGAGTACGACCCCAGCCAGTGGGGCCAGAGCGGCGACAGCCGGATGGCAGAAGTGCTGGAGCTACCGTTCGAAGAGCGGCTCGAAGCCGTGTATGGAGGAGGTAAGTAAACTATGTCACGTTACATCGCTACAAGAGCCATTCGCGGCGCCAACGCACTGGTCGCTGAAGCGGAGGCTCTGCTCAACAAGGCCCTCAAGGAAAAGGGGGCAGAAACACCCGTGGCCTTCCCCAACACGGCCTACTACCTACCGGTGATCTATGGCATGCTCGATCACAAGGTAGCTACCCTGGGGGATCTTCCATCGGTGCTGGATCACGCCAAGCGATTGCTACATCCCGTGCCGGATGAGACCCTGTGGGTGCCCTACCTGGGCGAGACCCTCGATAGCGGGCAGGCGACCTTGTTGGCCGCCGAGACCATCGAGGCGGTGCGCTTTGTCTATGGTGAGCAGCCGTCACCCTATCCCGGGCTAGAGCTGACCGGCAGCACCGAGTATCCCGACTGGCAGGGGGACGGCCACCTGAACGGCCCCATCGACGACATCCAGTTGCGCTCGTGGGGTATCCAACTGGTCGATGGCCGCATGCCGGGCTTTGCCGCCCTCGTCGGCGCGGCCCGCTCCAACGAGGCCGCCGTCTCTATCGTGCGCGAGCTGCAGAAGCGCAACATCCTCATCTTCCTCTGTGGCAACACCAACGGTCGCTCCGTTATCGACCAGTTGCAGGAGGAGGGCGTGGAGATGGGATACGACACCTACATCGTGCCCTTTGGCAAGGACACCATCTCCGCCATCTACCCGATGGGATTCGCCACCCGGTCGGCGCTGACCTTTGGCGGCCTCCATCCCGGGCAGTGGCGCGAGATCCTGCTCTACAACAAGTTCCGCGTGTTCGCCTTCGTGCTGGCCCTGGGCGAGGTGGACGACCTCAAGTATGCGGCGGCGGCTGGGGCGATATCATACGGCTTCCCCACCATCGCCGACACCGTCATCCCCGAGATCCTGCCCACCGGCGTCACCCGCTACGAGCACGTCATCTCGATGCCGTGGAACGAGATCGACGCCGAGACCGACACAGAGAAGGCAGTCAAGCTGGTGCAGCGCGCCATCGAGGTACGCGGCGTCAAGATCAAGATCACCGACGTGCCGGTCCCCGTGGCCTACGGCTCTGCCTTCGAGGGCGAGGTGGTGCGGCGGGCCGACATGCGGGTCGAGTTCGGCGGCAAGTATAGCCGCGCCTACGAGTACCTGACGATGCGCCCGATGGACAAGGTCGAGGATGGCAAGATCGAGGTCGTCGGCCCCGGCTTCGAGGACGTCGAAGAGGGAGGCTCGATCGACTTGGGTATCCTGATCGAGGTCGCCGGGCGCAAGATGCAGGAGGACTTTGAGCCGGTGCTGGAGCG
>CAZWPV010000395.1:0-1056 GCA_964635485.1 uncultured Anaerolineales bacterium | reverse complement strand
TGATCGAGGTCGCCGGGCGCAAGATGCAGGAGGACTTTGAGCCGGTGCTGGAGCGACAGTTGCACTACTTTGTCAACGCTGCCAGCGGCATCCAGCACATCGGCCAGCGCGACATCACATGGATCCGCATCAGCAAAGCGGCAGCGGAAAAAGGCTTTACCCTGCGCCACTTTGGCGATATCATGCACGCCCGCTTCCACGCCGACTTTGGTGCCATCGTGGACAAGGTGCAGGTCAAGATCATCACCGACCCCGACCTGCACGCCGAGTGGCTGGAGAAGGCGCGTGAGGCATACGACTACCGCAACCAGCGCCTGGCCAACCTGACCGACGATGCGGTCGACACGTTCTACGACTGCACGCTGTGCCAGTCCTTTGCCCCCAACCACGTCTGCATCGTCAGCCCGCAGCGGCTGGGGCTTTGCGGCGCGTACAACTGGCTGGACTGCAAGGCATCTTATGAGATCAACCCTACCGGCCCCAACCAGCCGGTGCCCAAGGGAGATTGCATCGATCCGGTGAAGGGCTACTTTACCGGCGTGAACAAGACCGCCGTCAAGAACTCGCACGGCACCGTTCCGCAGGTCACGATGTACTCGATCATGGAGAACCCCATGACGGCCTGTGGCTGCTTTGAGTGCATCGTGATGTACATCCCCGAGGTCGAAGGGGTGATGGTCATCAGCCGCGAGGATCCCAGCATGACACCCGCCGGAATGACGTTCTCGACGCTGGCGGGTATGGCGGGCGGTGGCCTGCAGACCCCCGGCGTGATGGGTGTGGGCAAGTTCTACCTGACCAGCCCCAAGTTCATCTCCGCCGATGGCGGTTTCAAGCGCATCGTGTGGATGTCCAGCTTCCTCAAAGACAGCATGGCCGAGGAGCTCAAGGCCGTGGCCGAGCGTGAGGGCATCCCCGATTTGATCGACCGCATCGCCGATGAGCGCGACGTGACCACGGTGGACGAGCTGGAGACGTGGATCAAGGAAAAGAACCACCCCGTGCTGGAGATGGGCGTGATGCAGGCCGCCTCCGGCGCGGAAGAAGCGGTCAAGA
>CAZWPV010000394.1:0-3260 GCA_964635485.1 uncultured Anaerolineales bacterium | reverse complement strand
CGGCGGTGCGGACGATCATACAGCCGCACCTGCACTGGATCCTGTGGACGGTGATTGCCTACATGCTCATCTCCGAGTGGCCCAAAGGCTCCGACCGCGCGCCGGCGGGATTGCGCCGCTGGTGGGAGGGGTGGAAGAGCCTCGCGGCGGGGCTGGTCACGTTTGCGCTTTCGGGGCTGCTTGGTTTCGTGTTGCTCTACCGCAGCCTGGTGCCGGTGACGGTCGCCTACCAGAACCTGCTGCCCGCCTTTATCGGTCTCTTTGCCGTGCCGTGGATTCTGCAGAACATCCTCTCGCGGATCGAGCTGCCGGAGCAGCACATCGCCAGGAGCGTGGACGCGACGCCGTGGCTGGTTTTTCGTGGGACGTTCGCCGGGGCGCTGGGCGGGCTTTTCGCCGCCTTCTTCCCGGTCGTGACCGGCGGCATCGGCGGCTTCCTGGCCGGGCACGCCACCGCGCAGCGGGACGACCGGCTGTTCATCATCTCGCAGGGGGCGTCGAAGGTGGTGTATTACGTGGGCGGCTTTTTGCTCTTTTTCGTGCCGGGGCTGCACCTGACGCGGGGCGGGATGGCGTGGATGCTGAGCAGCCTGTGGTCATCGTACACGCCGCAGACCTATTACCTGGCCGTCGCTGCCGTCGTGCTCTCCGGCGTCCTCTCCTTCTTTCTCCTGTTGCTGATGACGCGCATGGCGATCAAGCTGGTTGCCAGGGTGCACTACCGCTGGATCAGCCTGGGCACGCTGACGGTGCTGCTCGCCATCGTGATCGGGATGACGGGGTGGGGCGGTCTGCTTATCTGCGCCGTCGCCACCGGCATCGGCCTCATCCCCGTCCTGTGGGGCTCCCGGCGGATGAACTGCATGGGCGTGCTGTTGCTGCCCATCGCGCTCAATATGGCGGGGGTGGGGGGGGCGGTGGCGGGATGGCTGGGATTGATCTGACGACCTAGGGGGCGTTACCCTTTTAGCCTTTGGATAGAACGATCAAGACGGCGACCAGCACCCCGGCAGCCAGCGCGAGGATGCTGTACCTTCTGCGCTCCTTTTCGACTGCAGGAAGCAGGTGGGAAGCACCCACGTAGACCAATGCGCCGGCAGAGATGGCCAGCAGTATGCCCAGAGTAGGCCGCTTGATCGTGTTGATGAAGGGATACGATACCAACGTGCCCAACGGGGTGGATAGAGCTGCCGCCAGAAAGGCATACAGGGCCGACTTTTTGCGGCTAAAGCCTCCCCGCTCCAGGAGCACAAACGTGACGATGCCCTCGGGGAACTCGTGGAGCACCATGCCGCTAGCGGCCAGCACGCCCGTGAGGATACTGACGTTAAAGGTCACCGAATAGATCACTCCGTCGATGAAGGAGTGAAAGCCGATTCCCAACGTGGGTGTGATACCCACAGCATAGTCCGCGCTCTCATACCTGTGGCAGACGTACAGGTCCAACAGGCGGTTTGATAGGTGAATGCCCAGAAACCCCACCAGCAGGAACACGGGGGCTGCATCGTTCATCTCAAAGGATTTGGGGATGATGTGCATGAATGAGACAGAGATCAGCACTCCCGCCGCGAAGCTCATAAAGTAGGCCGAATGTGCTTTGCCCCAGCGCTCGTACTTGCTGATGATGTATATGCCGATCGTCGTGACCGCACACGCCAGAAAGCTGGTCAATATCACTGCTGCAAACCCATTGGCAAACATTGGTATCCTCCTTGCCCGAACAACTCTCGTTCTCCGACAGTACCTTGAAGCAAGTGAATACAATCACGCCGGCTTGAGGTCCAACACGGGCGTGCCGTTGATCGCATCCAGGCCTCGCACGCGCAGCACGTTCTCCTCTACAGCCAACAGGTCAACCACGGTGACGCCGATGGGGTTGGGGCGGCGCGGGCTGCGCAGGGCAAAGACCCCGCGTCGAGGGCGGCTCCGGTCGCCCCGGGGGTGCTGAAGCAGGTCAAAGCCCTGGGAGCGGTGAAAGCAGAAAACGACCATCATCCGCCGGCCCGGCTCCAGCCCCTTCAATCCCTCCGCCAGGGATGGATCGATGACGATCCGCGACTCGACGGCCCGTATCTCGGGCGGCGGCGCCGGCTCGTCGAAATCGTTCTCCACGCGGCCAATCGCTCGATAGACAATTGCACGTCCTTCGCCCATGGCCCTTTCCGGTTGTGTGTCATCCATCAGTCTGCCATCTACCTCTGGCATCAGAGGGCAAGCGAGACATCAACCGTCACCGGCACACGCACCAGTTCACCGTTTTCGTCCTCGCGCACCCGGTACAGATCCTCGACGTTCTCGATGCGGTCGATGAAAAGCACGCCATCCAGGTGGTCGATTTCGTGGTGCACGACCACCGCGTCAAAGCCCTCAAAGACCCGGTCGAAGGGATGGCCCATCTCGTCCAGGCCGGTGACCCGCAAATGGTGCGGGCGCACGGTCTCACCGTAGAGGCCGGGGAAGCTGAGGCAGCCGTCAAAGTCCCTTTGCTCGTCTCCGGCCTCCGCGACCTGCGGGTCGATCAGGGCGATGGGCGGATCGGGCTCCCGCGCGTTCCCCTCGTCGTCCTCCCCGCCGCCCAATCGAACCACGACCACCCGGCTGTGAGCGTCGATCTGGGGAGCGGCCAGACCAACGCCGTTCGCGTGGTCGTTCAGCGTGTCCTTCAAATCCTGCACCAGCCTCTTGACCCGCCGCGTGACGCGCCCCGCCGGCTGGCTCTTTTTGCGCAGAGCCGCCTCGTTTTCGAGATACAGAACGATGTCCCTAACAGCCACAGTTTCACCTCATCTATACTACCCGTGCGCCTGCGTAGCGCTCCCGGAGCGCTTCGCTCGGGCCGCGCCGGATCATCTGCATCGCCGGGGGTAAATAGTCCAGGATGTCCTGGGCGGTCATGCCGTCCTCTCCCCTGTCCTCGGCCGCCAGGTCGCCGGCCAGCCCGTGCACGAACACGCCCTGCCTGACGGCGGTCTGCAGGGGCAGCCCCAGGCCGAACATGGCGGCGATGGTTCCCGTCAGCACGTCGCCCGATCCCGCTGTGGCCATGCCGGGGTTCCCGCTCGTGTTGACGAACACGCGCTCGTCGGGATGCCCGATCAGCGAGTGGGCGCCCTTGAGGATGATGGTGGCGTTCAGCTCGGCGGTTGTGCGCTGCAGGACGTCGATCTTGTCGTCGTCAATCTCGCGCACGCTCTGTCCTGTGATTCGGGACATCTCGCCCAGGTGCGGGGTGAGGATGGTCGCCGCCCGCCGCCCCTTGA
>CAZWPV010000393.1:0-3268 GCA_964635485.1 uncultured Anaerolineales bacterium | reverse complement strand
CTGTCGGAGAGCCGTATGAGGGAAAACCTCACGTACGGTTCGAGGTGGCAGGGGATGGAAACCAGGATGCTGTCCCAGGCGCCATCCCCTGACCCTACCACCCGACCTGGCTAGTCGGCGCGCTTTTCAAGTTTCTCACGCGCATTCCGGTTAGCTGGCAGGCGAAGGTACTCACGCCGCAGCCGCCAAGCGCGTGAAGCCAACCGTTAGCAGGCAGCCACGGCGAACGACCAGCCGAGCTGTGAGGCCTAACCGTGTTTTGTTATACGGAATTACATTCTGTTGCACATAGCCCAGTCCGTGATATACTGATTGCGCCTATCGTATACCACAGGAGGTGACGGATGCACACGGCAACAGTCTCTACCAAGGGCTGGGTGGTCATTCCCAAAGATCTCAGAGACAAGTACGGCCTCAAGAAGGGAACCCGCGTGCAGGTCGTGGAATACGATCGATCCCTGGCGCTGGTCCCTCTGCCCGACGATCCCGCCGGGGCGCTCCACGGGATGCTGGAAGGCGGGTCGTCGTTGACCGTGGATTTGCTCGCCGAGCGCGCTCGCGAGCGGGCTCGGGAGGAGAGCCGTCGTGGCCAAGACCTACGTCCTCGATAGTTTCGCCGTTCTTGCCTTGCTGGGAAAAGAGGAAGGCAGCGGCGTGGTCGCCGACCTTTTGCAGCAGACTCAGGCGGATGAGATACGCACGCTGATGACCTGGGTCAACGTGGGGGAGGTGGCATACATCGTGGAACGGCGCTGGGGGACGGGGCAGGTATTTCAGGTCCTGGGAACCCTGGAAGCGACCAAGATAGACATCATCCCAATAGAGCGGAGTTTGGCACTCGCAGCAGCCCGCATCAAGGCGGAGCATCCATTGGCTTATGTGGATGCCTTTGCTGCGGCCCTGGCAATGGCCGAGAAGGCCACCCTGGTGACAGGCGACCGGGATTTCGAGTTGCTGGACAAGGATCTTTCGATCCAATGGATAACAGGATAGAGATGCGAGAGGTTCTTTGGAGGAGGGACGAATGAAAAGGACACTGTCTATACTGGCGGCGGGCGTGCTTCTGCTGGCGGCAGTACAGGCCGGCCTGGCTCAGGATGCTGTTCCATTGGTCATCATCCACCGCCCGCCGGATGCTGCGACTGCGCCGCCGGAGGTGCGCACCTACATCTCCGTGATCGACTGGGAAGAAGCCGAGTCCGTCGAGGGTCTCACCGCCGAGGATTTTGCGGTCGAGGAGGACGGGGACGCCGTCGAGATCGGGAGCGTATCCTACGAGACCGCCGGCCTGGCCGTCGTGATCGTGGTCGATAGAGGGGGCATCTCGGCTCCGGGAGATGGGCGCATCGCAGAGGCAGCGGGCCTGGCGGAGGATCTGATCGGCAAGCTCAGCGCGCCCGGCGGGTCCGGCGACGACATGGTCGCCGTCGTCGGGATCGGCGAGGACGGGATGGACCCGCTGGAGAATTTCACCTTCGCGCCGGTGGACACCGGGCGGGCGAAGAACGCGCTGATCCCGATGGTGGGGGAGACGGTGAGCGGCGGCACGCCTCTCTACGAGGGGCTGGACGCGGCGCTCGGTCTGCTGACCGAAAATGCCGATGCGAAAATCGGCGGCGCCCTCGCGAGCCGGCGCAAGGTCGTGGTCGTCTTTTCCGACGGGATCGACCCGGACTTTAGCGAGACGACGAGGTACGACGACGTCATCCGCAAGGCCGTGGAGGCGGATATCTCCATCTACACCGTCGGCATGGCCAAGCCCGATAGCGAGCTCAGCGCTGCCGATAATCTGAAGCGGTTGGCCCATCAGACGAAGGGCGTCTACCAGTTGCATAACGACGACGAGTCCCACGCGCAGGTGCTGGATCTGTTTGATCGCATGGTGACCCAGCGGCAGCAATATTTGATCACCTACGAGACGCGCTCGCCGAAAGGGAGCCACACGCTTCTGGTGTCGGTGCGCGCCCTCTCTGCCGTCGTAGAGGCTGAGGTGCCTTTCATATCGGTTCTGGAGCCGCTGCGGATTTCCCTGACCGCTCCGGCTGATGGCGGCTCGTACACGGTGCCCATCACCTATGACGAGGTGCCCTGTCTCTACATGTACACCAAGAGGGAAAACTTTCGCTACGATACGCCCACTTCTATCCCTCTGAGCGTGGAGGTGACGCAGGTGGACGGCGCTTTTCGCGAGCCGGCGGAGGTGCGTTACTATGCCAGCGGCGATTTCATCGGATCGAGCACATCTGCGCCGACCTACGACTTTACCTGGGAGGTGCTCCAGACCCACGTCGTGACGCCGACGGAGCAGCCGCAGGAGGAGAGGTTCACCCTGACGGCTCGGGCCAACGACCCTTACCTTGATGATCGGATGGAATCCCAGGAGGTGACGGTCGTGGTCACCTGGAAGGCGATGGAGCAGACGCAGTGCGTGGAATGGGAGGGGTGGGTATATAGCTTCTGGTGGGTGATCTGCATCGTGGGCGTGTTGGCGCTGGGGCTTTTCTTCCTGCTCGTCATGCTCATCCGGACGCGGGGCGAGTTGGCCCGCAAGGTGGTCACCCGCACCACCGGCGTGCTCAAGGGGGTCACGAAGCGGTTGGGGGGTGGTATGCCAGATCGCGCGCCGGGCAAGCTGGTCGTGATCCAGGGGGCCAACGTGGGGCGCGAGTTCCGCCTCGCGGCCCCGGTGGTGAAGGTGGGGCGCGACCCGCAGTTCTGCGATTTTGCGCTGTACGACGACTACGTCTCCAACCCGCACTTTTCCGTGCGCCTGGAGCAGACGAAATTCTACGTCGTCGACGAGGGGAGCACGAATGGCACGCGCCTCAACGGCGTACCGATCCCTCCGCAGCGACGGATGCTGCTCCAGCCGGATGCAATTATCGAGGTGGGCAGCACGCGCTTGCAGTTCAAGCGCGTGGGAGGCACGACGCGCCAGTTGAAGATAGGCGGCGCGCAGCCTCCGCCTGCTCCCCAGCCTCCGCCGAAACATCCACCCACGCAGCCGCAGCAGCAGCCGTCGGGTCCGGCTGCACAGCCGCCCACGCCGCCACGCCCGGCGGCGCCCATGCCGCCGTTGCCTGAGGCGCAGCCGGGCCCAGCGCCACAGCCGCCCGCGCCGCAGCGACCACCGCAGCCGGAACCACGACGGGGCGGGCCGACGGTGACGCTGCCGGCGGAGGAGATAGCGCCGAGGCGGGGCGGGCCGACGGTGAAACTGACCGAAGAGGAGGAACCGAGGCGGGGTGGGCCGACGGTGAAGCTGACC
>CAZWPV010000392.1:0-3272 GCA_964635485.1 uncultured Anaerolineales bacterium | reverse complement strand
CTGAGTATACCATACCCCCAGATCTAGGGGGTACCCCGCGAAATCCTGGAGAGCCGAAAAACTATAAAGGCTTGGCGTCCTTTGCGTCTTGGCGGCAAAATTGGAATAACACCACTCAACACCATCCGAGACCAGGATTCAAGAGCGAGGGAGCGCGAACGAAAAGGCTGCTCCCTCCCCCGGACTGCTTTCGACCCATATACGGCCGCCGTGCGCCTCGATGATGGCCTTGACCAGGTACAGCCCCAGGCCGGCGCCGGGCGTGCGCTGATGACGCTCCCGCGAGCCACGGAAGAAACGCTCGAAAATGCGCGTCTGCTCCTCCAGCGGGATGCCCACCCCCTGGTCGGTCACGGTGACGACCGCCTCACCTGGCAGCGCGCGCCCGCTGATCTCGACACGCCCTCCGTCAGGGGAGTACTTGATGGCGTTGGACAGCAGGTTGTTCAAGACCTGCTCCAGCCGGGCCGCATCCCCCCGGACGACGGGGAAATCGGCGGGAAAGTCGGTCACGATCTCGTGGCTGTCGGTCTGCGTGCGGAAGTGGGTGACCACCCGCTCGGCCAGCGCGTCGAGCGCCACCTGATCCATCTCCAAGGCCAGCGCCCCCGCCTGGAGCCGCGAGGCGTCGAGCAGGTTGTCGATCAATTGATTGAGCCGGTCGGTCTCCTCCAGTATCACGCCCAGGCTCTCCTGCACGATCTCCTGATCCCAGCGGGCATCCTCGCGCAGCAGTGTATCGGCATACCCCTTGATCAACGCGACGGGCGTCTTGAGCTCGTGGGAGATCACGGAGATGAACGTCGACTTGAGCTCATCCGCCTCCCGGAAGCGCGTGATGTCGCGCACGCTGGCGATGATATTGACCAGCGCACCATCGCGGGTAAAGAGTGGCGCGTAGGTGGTGCCGACGCTGACCGTCCCGCCGTTGCGCCGCCGCAGGTCGCCTTCGACGTAGAGAGGCCGCGCCGACGGCAGCGGCCACCCGCCGGCCACCGCGCCGGCCAGGTCCAACTCCGTCTCCAGGCGCGCCCAACGGATCACCTCGTCGTGTGAGCGACCCAGGGCATCGGCGGCCGACCAGCCGCTCATCCTTGATAGCGCGCGGTTGAAAACGGCGATGCGGTGGGCCGCGTCGAGAATCAGCACCCCGTCGGCGCTGTACTCCAGGATCGCGTCGAGACGGCGCTTTTCCTGCGAGATCGCCTCATAAAGCTGCGCGTTGTTCACCGCGATGGCCGCCTGGTCGGCAAAGCTGGAAAGCATCTGCCGGTCGTCGGCGGTGAAGCGCGTCCCGTAGGCCCGAAACACGTACAACACGCCGATCAAATCCCGCCCGATGGCCATCGGCAGCGCCACCACTTGCTGCAAGCGCAAACCCAACTCCGTCGCGATCCGCCCCAGCTTATCCGCCAAACCGGGGATGCGAAACCGGCTGCGATCTGCGTCATCGGGGATGTCGGTCAGCAGCGGCGCAAAGTACGGCACGATGGTGCGGGAAAGGCCATAGCTAGCGCGGATACCAAAATCCCCATCCTCGTCGCGCAGGGCGATCAGGCCCGCCTGCCCGGCGAGGATGCGCGTCGCCGCCTCCAGCACCAGTTGCAGCACGTCGTCCAGGTTGAGCTGCGCGGTGATGGCCCGGCTGATCTGCAGCAGATATTCGCGCAACTGGACGCGGTAGTCGATCAGCATTTGAGCCTGCCCGCGTTCAAGCCAGCATCAGGCGGCGCGCCAGGCGGATGACCGCATTCAGTGGTCGATCCAGCCAAGCCATCGATCCCAGCCACCACGCCAAGCCGACGCCGATGACGGTGCCGACGGCGACGTCGAGCGGATAGTAGGCGCCATCAAACACCTGGGCGATGGCCCACATACCGGTCGCCAGGCTGAATCCCAGTCCCCAGCGCCAACTCCGCCGCCACAGCGCTGCCCCCACGGCAAATCCCACGGCGGCAGCCGGACAGGCAGAGGGAGCCCCTTGCCAACAAGCCCAGCTACTGACAATCTCCTTCCACTGCGGCTCTCTCAACGCCAGCAGCCAAACCAGCATAACCAACACCGTCATAATCCACGCAATCAGGGCCGCCATCAGACCGCGCAACACCGCCCGCTGGTTGGCAGCACGGTCGGTGGCCGTCGCCCCCACGAACCAGTAAACCAGGACGACCAGCAGCAATCCAGCGGGCACGGCGTACCAATCGGCCAGAAACCCCAGCACGTAACTTGCCACCTCAGAAAGTCCTTGGAAAAGCCCTCGCTGGGTACAGAAGAGTGATACATAAAAGTAAAGGACATCCGTCATGCCAAATGCTCCTCGAACCAGGCGATGGCGCGCTGCACTGCCCTACTACGCGCAGCGGGGACGAGAGAGCAGCCGTCCCCGTGCCGCAGAATCTCCAAGCCCTCTACGGCCTCCGACTCACCGAGGCAGCCGACGACGACGGCAGCCGGGCGCGGGACGACACTTGGGATCGCCGCCAGCGCGTCCAGTTCTTTCACCAGCGGCGAGTGCCGCCAGCGGTGAGCACGCCGCCGCGCCTCGAACCACGAGAGCGTGCTCAAGGCATCCAATCCCTGCCAGGGCCGCTGCACCGAAAGCACCGGCTCAATCGCCAACACGGCAGCCACGCCCGGGTCCATCGCCGCGCTACGCAACGCCAAATCACCCCCCAACCCCACGCCGAGCAATCCCACCCGCGCGGCATTGATCTCGGGCCAGCGCGCCAGATGCGAGACGCCGACTGCCACAACTCCTTGCAGCATCAGACGGTCGGCGCTATCCAGCGGCAGCCAGTCCAAGACCAGCACGGCGATGCCCCTCTCCACCAGCGCCTGCACCAGCGCGTTCAGGTCGTCGTCAGGGGCGGTGGGATCGGGCAGGAGGCAGACCCCGGGCACTACCCCCTCACCCCCCGGCTGGTAGAAACGGGCCTGAAGCGGGCCGACCTCAACCAGCTTGCCCCCACGCAGGGACGTCGGGTAGCGCCGTCGTCCCCTGCGCAGTCGTATCGCCGCGCCGACGATGACCACCCACACGGCAACATCCATCGCGACGAGAATCACGATGACGGAAAGCGGAGGAGCCAAAGGATCGATCAGCAGCCCAGCGGCCAAGGCAACCGCCATCAGCAGGCCGGCCACGAGATAGCCCAATCGCCTGTGCCGCACTCCAATCGGCCAAGCCAATCCATCGAGGCCACGATGCATGGCGACGATCCCCAATCCCCCCAACGCTGCGACAAAGGCGAGCGCCGCGTATGCAAGAGCTG
>CAZWPV010000391.1:0-3275 GCA_964635485.1 uncultured Anaerolineales bacterium | reverse complement strand
CCGCAGGACGCTGCCATTCCCGACGAGGCGGGCAAGCCAGAATCGTCCGTCACCTTCGGCGTGCTCATCGCCGCCCAGGCCCTGGGCGACCGGCAAGCGCTTTTGGATAACGAGCGGCGCGTGATTCGTTTCCATCTGGGGAGTGACGTTGTAGGTGGGTTGAAAAAGCTAAGCGAGGCGCTCTGATGGTAGATGTGGCCGATCTCAAACGCCAGGCCGCCGAACGGGCGGTGGCGTACGTCGAATCGGGGATGGTCGTGGGCCTGGGCGAGGGCAGCACGGCTGCCTTTGCCGTGCGCCGCATCGCCCAGTTGCTGGAAGAGGGAAAGCTGCGCGATATCCTCGGCGTGCCGTGCTCTCGCAAGGTCGAGGCGGAGGCGCGTGGCCTCGGTATTCCACTGACCACGTTGAACGAGCATCCCGTCATCGACCTGACCATCGACGGCGCGGATGAGGTCGATCCAGACCTGAACATGATCAAGGGCGGGGGTGGGGCGCTTTTGCGGGAAAAGATCGTTGCCCAGGCCAGCCGCCGCGAAATCATCGCCGTCGACGAATCCAAGCTCTCGCCCGCGTTGGGCACGCACTGGTCGGTACCGGTGGAGGTTGTGCCCTTTGGCTGGCGCACGCAGGCGGCTTTCCTGGAGTCGTTGGGCGCGGAACCCGTCCTGCGTCTGGCGGACGATGGTACGCCGTTCGAGACCGATCAGGGCAATCTACTCCTCGACTGCGACTTTGGTCCGATCCCCGACCCGGCGCAACTGGCGGTCAGGCTGAAGGCCCGCTCCGGCATCGTGGAGCACGGGCTGTTCCTGGAGCTGGCGACGGAGGTCGTCGTTGCGGGCGAAGTGGGCGTGCGACATATCAGGCGTGAAGTGTGAAACGTGAGGTGTAAAACGCACGTGTTGGATTTCCCCTCAGCTCCCTTTCCCTAGCAGGGAGAGGGCTGGGGTGAGGGTGGCTCCGCAATGCGCAGAATTCTGCTAGTTCAACGTCGCACTACCCTCCCCCTACCGACCGTGAACGGTCGGCCCCCTCCCTAAGAGGGAGGGGTGAACGCTTACATTCGGGTTTTTCTCCCTACACACCTCGCTCCCGAATACACTGGTAAACTCCCCGACTTACGCTATAATAGCCTGCATCTGTACCCAGGATCCAGGAGAAATGCATGCCCCAGTTTCAACGACCGACCGGAACGCTGGATATTTTGCCGGAGGATCAGCCCTACTGGTATCACGTGCGCGCCCGCGCCCGGCGCCTGGCGGAGTTGGCCGGGTTCGAGCGCATCGACGTGCCGATCTTTGAGGAGACCCAGCTCTTTGCCCGTGGCGTCGGCGAGGGCACCGATATCGTCGAGAAGGAGATGTACACCTTCGAGGACAAGGGCGGCCACGATCTCACCCTGCGGCCCGACTTTACCGCCGGCGTGCTGCGTGCTTACATCGAAAACGGCATGCGCGTGCTGCCCCAGCCGGTCAAGTTCTATACCTTCGGCCCCATCTTCCGCTACGAGCGCCCGCAGGCAGGGCGGTACCGCCAGCACACCCAGTTCGACGTCGAGATCCTGGGCGACCGGGACCCGGCTGCCGACCTCGAGGTGATGGTGCTGGCCTGGGACCTGTACGCGGGACTGGGCTTTCGCGATCTGGCCTTTCAGTTGAACTCGACCGGCTGCCCCAAGTGCAAGCCGAGGTACGTGGCCGTACTGAAGGATTACTATGCCGAGCATCTCGGCCAGGTTTGCGAGGACTGCCGTCGCCGCGTGGAGATCAATCCCCTGCGCGTGCTCGATTGCAAGGCCGACCAGTGCCAGCCGTTCATCGAGGCAGCGCCGCACATCATCGACTACCTGTGCGCGGAGTGCACCGCCCACTTTGCCGAGCTGCGGGCATCCCTCGATCTACTGGACCGGGCGTACACCATCAACCACCGGCTGGTGCGTGGGCTGGACTATTACACCAAGACCGTGTTCGAGGTCTGGGCGGCCGGCATCGGCGCGCAGGCCGCCGTCTGCGGCGGCGGGCGCTACGATGGACTGGCAGAGATCATCGGCGGCCCGCCTACGCCCGGCGTGGGCCTTGGGTCGGGCATCGAGCGCATCGTCCTGGTGATGAAGCAGTTAGAGGTGCAAGTGCCGCCGCTGCCGATTCCACCCGTCTTTGTGGCACACCTGGGGTCGCAGGCCAAGCGGGAAGCGGTGCGGCTGGCCGACGCGCTGCGCGCAGCGGACGTAGGGACCTGGTTGGCGTTCGGCCGGCGGGGCTTGAGAAGCCAGCTCCGCGAGGCCGACAAGCGCGGTGCGCGCCACGTCGTCATCCTGGGCGAGGACGAGCTGGCATCTGGCGTGGCCACGGTGCGCGACATGAAGTCGGGTGAGCAGGTAGACGTGGCTCTGGCTGAGTTGGTGGATTGGTTAAAGATGCGAGTGTAGTAGGTTTCAACCTTGCGAAGGCTGACTGGGCCTTCGCAAGGTTAAAGATTTGGCTATGAAAATCGTCGGTATCCTCTACAATCCCCGTCCCGAGCGAGCGCTTCCCCTGGCAGGCGTGATCGCCATGTGGTTGAAGCAGCAGGGTTTGCAGGCGGAGATTGCCACGACGTATCAGGCCTTGGAGTCGTCCTTTCTGCAGGAGGCCGACCTGCTGGTGACGCTGGGGGGTGATGGGTCGATTCTGCGGGTGGCGCGGGCTGCGGCTCCCTACTCTGCGCCGATCCTGGGCATCAACCTGGGGCGGGTGGGATTCCTCACCGAGGCCGAGCCGGATACGTGGAAGGACGTTCTATCGCAAGCCTTAGCGGGCGACTACTGGATCGAGGAGCGGATGATGGTAAAGGTGGCGGCCTTGCGTGGTGGCGAGGAATTGGCCCAAGCTACGGCACTGAACGACGTGGTGGTCGGGAGGGGGGAGCGTGCGCGTGTGGTGTATCTGCGCGCCGAGGTCGATGGAGGGTATCTGGCCTCCTACGCCGCCGATGGCCTCGTCGTCGCCACGCCGACGGGATCCACCGCCTACGCGCTGGCGGCCGGCGGGCCGATCCTGCCGCCGGAGCTGCGCAACATCGTGCTGGTGCCCGTCGCGCCGCACTTGAGCATGGAACGCCCCGTCGTGCTTTCCGAGGGGGCCACGGTGCGCATCGTCGTCGCCGGGGGAAGGCCGGCGGTATTGGCGGTGGACGGGGAGGTGAAGGGGGTGCTGGTGGGCGGCGACGATGTCGTGGTGGGTGCCAGCCCGCACACGGCCCTCTTTGCGCGGGTTCAGGAGCAGACTTATTTC
>CAZWPV010000390.1:0-3282 GCA_964635485.1 uncultured Anaerolineales bacterium | reverse complement strand
GCGGAAGACTCGGGCCATTATCTCAGGTACCTGCAGCCGTCCGTCGCGCTGAACCAAGATGGCTGGCCGACTGTGGCCTGGCACACGGGCGGCGGGACGGGTGGCGTCTATTACACCTACGCCATCTCGGGCAACGATACCAGTGTGGACTGGGTGACCCCAACGCTGCTGTTCGAGGGCCAGGCAGGCGCCCCGGCAGTCGCTTTTGGGGGCTGGATCACCGACACCATCCCGCTGCTGCACTTTGCCTACATGTGTACGACCGGGGAGTCTTGGAACGTTTACTACGACAGCAACGAGGCCGCCATCATAGACCCGCCCAAAATCTACCTGCCGCTGGTTACGAGAGGATATTAGAGGTCAGAGACACCCTGAGAATGACGACCGGCACTGGATCACAAAGGAAATGGCTGACGGCTATCGGCCTGGCTTTGATCGTCGCATTGGGACTGTTGGCATACGGCCAATTGACAAACTCCGCGTCTCGACCGGCGGGGGCAACAGACCTGGCCCTGAGCGGCGACACGGCCCGCCGGGCGTATACCCCGGCCGTCGAGCTGGCCTTGGAGTGGCAACAGGACGCCCGCCTGGCCAGCGTCTCCGGCCAGGCGCTGGCCATAGGCAAGGAATCGGGGAAAGAAGTCGAATGGGGGTTCCAGTTCTTTTCGTCATCGACCCAAGAGCTGGCGCTCGTGGCCGTGAGCGGCGGGGAGGCGCGCATGGTGCGCCCGCCGATGTTGAGCCCCTACAAGTTGTCTACTTTTTCACCGGACGAGTGGCGCATTGATAGTGACCAGGCCCTGCAAACCTGGTGGGAGCGCGGGGGCTACAGCATGGTGCAACAATACGCCCAGGTGGACGCAGCGATGCAACTGCGCATATCCGAGGAGCTGGGCAGCCAGCCGGTATGGGTGATTGCCGGCGTCGCTGCCAACCAGAACACGACTCTCACCATCTTTGTGAACGCTGGCGACGGCAGCCTAGTCGTCAGCCCGAAGTGAAGAGGGATGCAAAACTAGGAGATGTAAAGTGAACAGGCGAAAAAGAGAACAAGGTCAGAGTCTCCTGGAAACGGCCGTCGTCCTGCTCTTACTCGTGATGATCCTCTACGGCGTCGTCGAGGTGGGATTTGGGCTGAGAAACTATTTACTCGTCTCCAACGCCAACCGCGAGGCCGCCCGTTTTGCAGCCCGGGGCCGTTTCAACGACGAGCAGATCGCCGACCGGCTGGTCAGCTCCGGTGGGGTCGAACGGATCGGAAATAGTGACGTGCCATTCCTGCGCACCGAGGGAATTACACCCTCAGCAGCCACCCGCAACACGGGCATCATCATCACCACCATACTGATGGACGACGAAGGCAACTTTCAGGACGAGGATGTCACGCGATACGCCGAGGGGGTGTTTTCGTGCGGTAGTTGCGTTGGTGTGCCCGGGGCATACATGGTCGACGAGAAGTTGGGCTTGAGGATACTCCCCCCTGCCGAATACGCCGATTACAGCCAGGTCGACCTGGGCGATATCAGGGCAAACCACAGCGACATCACAGATCAAATCAACGACGAACGTGCAGATGATTACGATCTTCCGCGCCTGGACAACCGAATCATCGTCGTGGAAACGTTCTTCATGCACCGTCCCTGGGGCAGAGGGCTGCTGCCCGACCCCTGGGTCATGTACGTCCATACAGAAATGCGGGTCGCCACCGGCCGCGGTGGAACATGACCATAAGCCCCAAAGTGGTGGCAGAAAAGTCTGCACTGCGAGGCTGGCAAACCGAGCCTGACCGGAGGTGAGAAATGGGTACAAGCGTGAAACAGTGGCTACGAAGCTTGCTACAGAGGACGAGCGAAAAATTGCACCGACCCCAAAAAGGACAGAGCCTGGTCATTGTCATCATGGCCATGATCGGCATCCTGGCCCTGGTGGGCCTGAGCATCGACCTGGGTCTGGTGTACGTCGAGCGCGTCCGCGTGGGCCAGGCCGCCGATGCGGCGGCGCTGGCAGCGGTGGTCGAATTGCCGGCGGAAACCGCAGCGCACGAGCGCGCCAAGGTCTATTTGATGGAAAACGGCTACGATGCCGGAAGCACTGACACTGTGCGCCTGGTCATCGACGGCGCCTATGTTTCGGGCCCCTCCGAGGAGGATGCCAAAACTACCCTGTGGATCGACACCGCCTTTTCGCGGTCGACCGCGGGCACGGCCAACCGCGTCCGGGTGCGGGTCAAGCGATGGGTGCCCATGACCTTCCTGCAGTTCATCGGCTTCGACAGCCTCCCGGTGGAGATGTCCGCCGAAGCGGAGAACATCAACAACCTGGACGTCGTCATCGTCTACGATAAATCCGGCTCGATGGAGTACGACACGCTGTGCTACGGCTGCTGGGACCCGTCGGGGACAGACGTGCCGGGAACCAGCGAGGGCGACTGCAATGACCCCGACGGCTGCCTCTACCCCCTGAAGTGGTCCAAGGACGGCCCCACGGCCACGGCGAACCACTGCCGCACCGGCAACGTTTGGGCCGATTCCGACGATCCCTATGAAGATCCTGTCAGTGGCTACGAGTTTACGTGGCGGGATGAGTACTACCAAAGAGAGTCAACCACCCCGGCTGATCGAGACTATTACATCATCATCGAGGCCGAAGAGTACTCTTCCTACGACTTGCGCGCAAACTATCACTTGTGGCAGTACTCGCCGTACAGGACCTTTTGGGTAATACAGCGCAATCTGTACAATTTCAGCCCGGACTGGGTGACGTGCCCCGGTATGATAGGGGCGAAAGGAAGAGACAGCCGCGGAGCCTACATCTCACACCACCCCTGGGCTAACAAAAGCGCCACTACCAGCTACGGCATAAACTGCCGGTGGAATGACGTGATCGTCGCCGGGCACGACGGCAACGGCCCCTACTGCAACAGCGTCGACTCGGACGTTCTGGACTTTGGCGGGCCCTTCCCCGTCCCCAGGGTGGATTACGAGTTCACCGTTCCCGACGACGGCGGCACCTATTATTTTTGGATCCGGGCACAGGGAGGGGCCACTTGGTCAGACAGAGACATCTTTTGGGGCGTGGCCTCGGGCACTACCCCCCTGCGGTATCCCACCGGGCAAGGGGCAGTTTCCAATACCGGGGCGGCCTTTGATGGAGCCTGCGGGAACAAGTGGGAGTGGGAGCGCCTTGGTGGCGTTTCTCTCTTGGCAAACCAGACATACGTCCTCAGCTTCTGGGGCGGCGGGGCCGGCTTTGACATCGACCGCATCATCATCACCAACGATA
>CAZWPV010000389.1:0-3293 GCA_964635485.1 uncultured Anaerolineales bacterium | reverse complement strand
CGCCCGAGGCGGCGCTGATCGACGGGCTGGAGGTGATCCCGGTCGAAAGCGTGGGCCAACTGGCCACCCACCTGCAAGGGCTGCGCTCGATCCCGCCCTACGAGCCGGACCTCGATCCGGCCTCGCTGCCGCTGCCGCCCTACGCGGCCGACTTTGCCGAGATCAAGGGGCAGGAGCACGTCAAGCGGGCGCTGGAGGTGGCGGCGGCCGGGGGGCACAACGTGCTGTTACACCGTCATCCAGGAGGCCGTGGACGCAGCTCACGAGGGCGATGTCGTCAAAGTAGCCGCTGGCACCTACACCGGCGTGAGCGTCCGCCCTCGCAGGGACTATACGACGACCGGCGTCGTCACCCAGGTGGTCTATCTCGACAAGAGCATCACCATCCGGGGTGGCTACACCGTCACCAATTGGACGACCCCCGATCCCGGCGCCAACCCCACCACGCTGGATGCCCAAGGGCTGGGTCGCACCATCTACATCCCCGGCCGCGCCAGTCCCATTATCCAGGGGCTGCGCGTCACCGGCGGTGACGCGACGGGACAGGGTGGCTTCACCGACCCGGGGAACGGTAACACCGGTGACGCTGGCGGCGGGGTATACGTCTTCACCGCGACGGCCATCTTGAGAAACAACCAGGTATTCGGCAACACCGCTGGCCGCGGCGGCGGCGTGTTCATTGCCTCGGCCGCCGTCACGTTCACCGAGAACGCCGTCTTTTCCAACACCGCCGAGTACAAGGGCGGCGGCGTGTACCTGCTTGGCGGTGACGACGCCTTACTCGACAGAAACGCCATCTTTTCCAACGCCGCGGACAAGCGCGGCGGCGGGGTGTTCCTGGCCTACAGCGCCGCGACGCTCAGCCGCAACACCGTCTCCACCAACACCGCCTACGTCGGCGGTGGGCTGTCACTGGTAGGCAGCCCCGCCACGCTCGACGGCAACGTGGTCAGGGCCAACACCGCCGGGTGGGGCGGAGGGTTGAGCTTGTCTCGCAGCGATGCCGTGTTGAGCGGCAATACCGTCACCGCCAACACGGCGCGTGAAGGCGCTGGGGGGCTAGGCTTGTCCCGCAGCGACGCCACGCTCGACGGCAACACGATCTCTGCCAACCTTGGCGGCGGAGTATACATCTCCTGGGGCAGCCCCACGCTGCGCAACAACACCATCACGGCCAATGTCGGCCTCTGGGAAGGCTCGCTCTACTCGGCAGCGGGAGGTGGATTGTCCTTGTATGAGGTGGAGGGCGCCGTGATCAGCCGCAACGAGATTTCTCACAACACTTCCGTGGTAGGCGGCGGCATCTACATTTCTCTTGGCGCCGCCGTGCTCGACGGGAATCTCATCGTGGCCAACGTCGCCAGCGAAGCGGGTGGTGGCGTGAGCTCGGACGGTGAAGTCACGCTGTTCAACAACGTCATAGCCGACAACCGGGCCGGCACGCTCGGCAGCGGGTTGTACCTGGCGGGCCGTCGCCCTTGCCACATCCTGCACACCACCATCGCCCGCAACACCGGCGGCGACGGCAGCGGCATCCACGTCGGCGGTTCCGTGACACTGACCAATACGATCCTGATGAGCCACACGGTGGGCATCACCGTGCCGGCCAACAGCACGGCCGCGCTGGACGGGATGCTGTGGGGCAGCGGCGTCTGGGCCAACGGGCGCGACTGGGCCGGCGCGGGTACCATCACCACGGGCACGGTCAATATCTGGGACGAACCGGGTTTTGTGGATCCGGCAGTCGGTGATTACCACATCGGCGCAGGATCGCCGGCCGCCGACGCGGGCCTCGCCAGCGACATCTCCACCGACCTGGATGGCGATCCGCGCCCGGCCGGAACCGCCCCCGACATCGGCGCCGACGAGCGCCCCGGCCCCAGCCTGCTCCTCCATATGGCCGCCTCGTCGGCCCTGCTCAGCCCCGGCCAGACCGTCTCTTACACCGTGGCCGTCACCAGCGCCGGAGTCAGCGCCGTCACTCGCGCCTGGCTCACCGCTACCCTGCCCGCCCTCCAGCGGGCAACTGCCATCACGACGACCATAGGCAGTTGTGTGGCCGCAGTGGGTCAGGACGAAAAGATAACCTGCGATCTCGGTGCGCTTCCACCGGGCACCAGGGTGTACATCACTATGACCGTCCAGGTGACGACGACCCTGCCGCCACAGCTGCCCTGGCCGATGCGCAGCACCGTCCGGGTCACGGCCGCCGAGACGAGCAACGCCACCCAGGCCGACACTCTGCTGCACGCCTGCTACGTCCGGCTCAACGACAGCCCCACTGAATACCCGAGCATCCAGGCGGCGGTGGATGCCAGCGACGCCCCAGGCGACGTCGTCCGAATATCCGGCTACTGCACGGGCGTGACCTCCCGCGCCGACGCCCGCCAGATGGTATACCTCAGCAAGACGATCACGATCCAGGGAGGATGGGATGCCTCCTTCACAAGGCGGAACGCGGCCAGTTTCCCCACGACGCTGGATGCACGGGGGCAGGGGCGCGTGCTGTACGTCGTTGGAAACATCAGCCCCACGGTCGAGGGGCTGCGCATCACCGGGGGCAGCGCGGCGGGATTGGGCGGCGATGAAGAGCGGACGTACGACGTCGGCGGCGGCGTGTACATCCTGGCTGCCACGGCTGTTTTCAGGGACAACGAGGTGTTCGGCAACACGGCGGGGCGGGGCGGTGGGCTGTACCTGGCCCACAGCGCTGCCAGGATAAGCGACAACAAGGTCATCTCAAACACGGCAAATTACGGAGGAGGCGGCCTTTACCTGCGGACCAGCGCCGCCACGCTCGACGGCAACACGATTGCGACCAACACGGCCGAGTAAAGGGGCGGTGGGCTGTCCCTGTTCGCAAGCAATGCCGTACTTGACGGTAACCTGATTACCGGCAACCACGTCCCGTGGGGACACGCAGGTGGGCTATACTTGTGGGCAAGCGATGCCACACTCAGCAGCAATACGATCATCGCCAATTCCGCCAGCCAGATCGGAGGGGGAATATTCCTTTCGACCAGCGATGCTGTGCTGATCAACAACATCGTCAGCGACAACTACGGATACGGCAGTGGGCTGTTTATCGAGAGCTCCTCAGTCCAGTTGCTGTACAACACCATCGCCCGCAACGTCGACAACCGCCAGGGCGGAGGCATCATCGTCACCACCAAACATAGATTTTCTTATGGGCCCAGCACCGTGTGGCTAACCAACACCATCCTGGTCGGCCACGAGACGGGCATCATTGTGACAAGTGGCAGCACGGCCACGCTCTCAGCTACCCTGTGGGG
>CAZWPV010000388.1:1920-3304 GCA_964635485.1 uncultured Anaerolineales bacterium | reverse complement strand
TCTGAAGGATGGTAATGATGACAACTAAAACGAGACCTTTATCTTCCCGTTCGCGTATGCTGGCTTTTTCCCAAGGGCTCTGCTTATCTCTGGTGTTTTTCCTGTTGAGCGGCGTGTTTTTCCCACGTGTCCGCGCCCAGGAGGAGAAACCAGAGTCCTTGTGCGTCGTTTTGGCGCTGGATAGTTCAGGCTCGATGGAGAGAAACGACCCCGAGGGCTTGCGCTTCATGGCGGCCCAGCTTTTCGTCGCCCTGTTGGATATCGGCGACCAGGTCGGCCTGATCGATTTCTCGACCGGAAGCGAGGCGCTGACGGATGGGCTGGTGACCATCAACAGCCCGGCCGATAAGACGGCCCTCATCGAGCTACTGGCCCCCAAACCGCCCGAGGGGTACACCGACATCAAGGCCGCGCTGGAAGAGGCGGCGGCGATGCTCTCGGAGGCGGAGGGTTGTGGCGCACGGACCTTGGTTTTGCTGACCGATGGCGAGCCGGAGATCGAATCCAAGTATCCGGAATATGAGGACGAAGCGCTGGACGTGGCCCGCGATCTGGGTGTGCCGGTGATGTCAATCGCGCTGACCCCGGAGGGCGAGTCCGTCTTCTTGCAGCGGTTGTCGGGGGCCACCGATCCGCCCGGCATCGTCATTCCTGCAGCCGACGCCGAGGCTTTGCTCGACGCGTATCTGGATGTGCTCAGTTTGCTCAAGGACCGCACCGTCTCGGGTGGCGATGGCGTCTGGGCACCTACAGACGTCGTCCTGACCATCGATCCGGCGTTGGTGCCCTACATCGATCAAGTCAGTTTCGTCGTCAGCATGTCGCCCGGGGTGAAGGTTACGCTGATCGCTCCCGACGGCACGGTGGTGTCGCCGGACGATCCCAACGTCGTCTTTAGCCAGACGGACCCGAGGTTCGCGGTGTATACCATCACTGAGCCGGTCGGAGGGGATTGGACCTTCCGCCTGGAGGGGGAAGGAAAGGTCTTGGCGCGTGCTGTGTTGCGCTCTCGTCTGCGCGTGTCGCCGCTCGGGCCTGGGCCATTTCACCCGCAGGGACGCCCCATGCTCATCGTCGCCAATCTGATCGAGGAGGCTCCTGATGGCACGCCGATCATTCTCATCGGGGAGGCGACCTTTTCGGCTGAAATTCGGCAGCCTGACGGCACGCGCGAGGCGTTGGATATGCTTTACGACGACGGCACCCACGGCGACGTGAAGGCCGGTGACGGCGATTTCACCGGGTTATACGTCAACACCGATCTGCCCGGCGTCTACGAGATCACGCTGCGCGGGCGCAAGGGTGTGGTTCCGGCGACGGGACGGCTGCGGGTCACCGTGGTGCCCTTCCCGGAGTTGGTCGTCGAATCACCGGCGGTGGGCCT
>CAZWPV010000388.1:0-1820 GCA_964635485.1 uncultured Anaerolineales bacterium | reverse complement strand
TACAAGGGGGTGGCCTACGAAGCGGAGGCCGTTCAGACGTTTTCCGTGGTCCTCATTCCCACTGTGACGATCCTCGACGAGGCCGTCGATCTAGGGACGATCGAAAGGGCTCAGATGGAGAAGGGGGTATCGGTCAGCTTGAATGCCTCTTCGACCAGCCAGGTGACGGAGCGGATCACGGTCACTCTGGCGGGCGTGCCGGGCGTGACGCTGGTAGACGTGAAGCCCTCGGAGTTAGGCCCCGTCCAGCAGACGCGCCTGGCGCTGACGCTCCAGGGGACGGACGTTGAGCCGGGCGACTATGAGGCGACGCTGACTATCTCCGTGCGCGACAGGGTCGATTTGGGTCGCCGGCAGATTCCGCTGCGCTTTACCCTCTACGTGCCTGTGTTGACAATCGAGAACGAGGAGACGACTTTCGACCTGGGCGAAATCCGCGTCGACAACCTGGGCGAGGCGCGCCAGATTCAGTTGGACGTCCACTCCAGCAGCATCCAGGAGGAGCCTCTGGAGGTGGATAGTGTCGCCGGGGTCGAGGGGTTTGAGGCGGTGCTTTCGGCCGACACCGTGCCTCCCGACGAGACTACCACGGTTGATCTGACGTTGAACCTGCCCCAAGACCTGGCGGAGGGCGAGTATCAGGCAGAGGTGAACCTATCGACGCGGGAGTGGGCGGAAGTGATTCCGAGTACGGTGACGATTGTCTGGTCGGTGACGCCGATACCCTGGATAGAGCTTTATGGATTGCCGCTGGCCTTGGGCGTGCTGGCGCTCTTGGGCGCGGTGCTGGTTCTGATTATAGTCATCCGTCGCGCGCTGGTTCAACGGCCGTGGGGTGTATTGATGATCGTGCGTGCGCCGCCGGGGACGCTGAAGAGGGATTATCCTCTCCTCAATAGCGACGGGCGCGGGCGGATATTTGTAGGGCGCAAGAGGCGATGCCAGATACGCTTGAATCATTCCAGTATCGAGCTGCTTCATGCCGTGATCTTTGCCAAGAAGAGGAAAGTGACCGAGCAGACGGAAGGAAAGAAGCGTCCAACTACTGTGAAAAAACCGGTATGCCTCATTCGCAATCTGGGTAAAGGGATCGTGGAGGTGGGCGGAGTGCGGCTGAGAGAGGGGCAGGTTAGCCGGCCGCTACAGGACAAGACGCCGGTCATATTTGGCGACTTTGAGTTTCAGTGGCGCAAGCTGTAGTTGATCAACCTCATACATCTCTATAGACCGTCGCTAGAAAATGACACGACCGGCGGGAGCCGGCCGTGTCATTGCGAAAGGAGGGTAACCTTCAAGTGACATGGTACCACAGCTCGTCTGGATTGTCAAAAGCCCCCTGAGGCGCATTTCAGGGGACAAATGCGCCTGTTGCCCCTCGGCCCTTTTCCCGTATGCGGAACGACTATAGACATGCCAAGCATGTGCCAAGGCTGCCCGCGTCCTGTTGGGTGAATACGTTGGTGGCGACGCTGAAGGTCTTTTGCGGTCAGACGGAATGTCTCAAGGGTAGGGGCGGTGTTAGAAGTTGTCGGGGGGTGCTATGAACGGGGACAACGGGTCGGAACAGGAGCGAGAGTGGAAAATCGCCACGGTCCGAGTGGAGGGAGGGTGTAAAATCCACATCTATGCATACGGGCGGACCCTCGAGGAGGCAAGGAAGCGCGCGGGGTCCGCGGAGGCACGTGTGCAGATCAGAATAGCGGAGCGTGAGGAGGGGGCTCCCGACGAAGAGGTTTAGGAGCTATGTGAGGCGCGCTCTTCGGCCAGTCGCTTCTAGGATGACGTACCTACCCCGGTCATACAGGCTGGGGTGGGTTTGT